>JBKJZU010000084.1:0-4546 GCA_046715015.1 Micropepsaceae bacterium | reverse complement strand
GCGCTCTTCCTCCACGCGCTCGGCGATGAGGTTGAGGCCGAAGCGGGCGAGCAGTTCTTTCAGATCCGCCGGGCGAACGCGGGCGCCCGACGTGGCTGCATCGGCGAGCAGAAGGCTTGCCGGCACTTTGAAATAGCGTACCTGACGGGCGCGGGCGCTGGCGAAGTCGATGTCGAGCGTCGTGACTTTGTCCATCGAGAACGTGAAGTCGAGGTCGGCGAGCTGGCTTAGGTTCGCGATTTCGGCAGGCGTGCCGTGTTCCAACGTCTCTTGCGAGATTTCGAAGATGAGCGAGCCTGCGAGTTCGCGATGCTGCTGCATGAACTCGATGAAGTGGGCGAAGAAGATCGTGTCCTGCAGCGTCTCGCGCGAGATGTTGCAGAAGACACCGATGTCCTGCGCCTTGTTCGAGAGGTTGCGCAGGATTTGGATGCAGCGGAAAAGCAGCACGTTGTCGACGACGGACATCAAGCCTGCGGGCTCTGCCACCTGCATGTATTGCGAAGGCATGATGATCGTGCCGTCGGCGGCGCGCAGGCGGGTCAACGCTTCGTAGAAGCGGATTTTTCGTTGGGGGAGGCTCACCACCGGCTGCATGTAAATGTCGATCCGGTTCTCCTCGAGCGAGCGGCGGACCGTGTCGAGCATGATGTCGTTGGGCGCGCCTGTCGTGGCGCGCGTTGTTGCGGCCACAGTTTCGTCCGCGGCCGGTGTGATATCTTTCGAGCGGCCGGCGATGCCTTCCGCCAGTTTGCGGACAAGCGATTCCAGAACCTTCACTTCGCTGGCCATGCGCTCGCCGCGCAGTGCGATGCTTGAGTCCATGTGCTGCTTCAGCTCGATGACCGCGCGGCGCGTGAGATCGGCGTCGGCGCGCACGTGGTCGATCGCGCCTAGCGTGCGCGCGCGTTCGGTCGTGTGGTCGAGGATCAGGTCGCAATACGAAGCAACGACGGTGATGAAACCCGCGACCAGCATCGCGCCGACGGCATCGGTGACGCCAAGCCGGTAGAGAAGCGCGCCGATCACTATCCCGACGAGGAACGCCACTCCGGGCACGACGATAAGGTCCAGGCGCGGCATAATTTTCCCCGATTCTGCCTTGTTTTGAGTGTCGGCTCCGAAGTGTTTAGAACTCGTTAACCCACCCGTTCTGGAGACCCACGATGAGCAACGCCCACGCCTTTTCCTTCACCACTATTGAAGGCAAGCCACTCGCCATGTCCGGGTACAAGGGTAAGGCCGTGCTGCTCGTGAACACCGCGAGCGCGTGCGGACTGACGCCGCAATACAAAGGTCTTGAGGCGTTGTGGCAGGCGTACCGAGACAAAGGCCTCGTCGTGCTCGGCGTGCCGTCGAACGATTTCGGCGCGCAGGAGCCTGGGTCAGAGACCGAGATCAAGACGTTCTGCGAAGTGCGCTACGGCGTCGACTTTCCGCTCACGAAGAAAGAGCACGTGGTAGGCGCGGCGGCGCATCCGCTCTACCAGTGGATCGCCAAAGAGTTGGGCGAGGCCGCGGTGCCGCGCTGGAACTTCCACAAATACCTGATCGCAAAAGACGGCAGCATCGCCGGCACGTTCGGTTCGCGGACGGAACCGGAGGCAGCGGATCTAAAACAGGCGATCGACGCCGCGTTGAAGTAAGCGCCGCCGGGGTTGACCGGCGGCGCCCGTTATTCCGCTTACGAGGTCAGCGGGATGATTTGGATTTCGACGCGGCGGTTCTTCGCGCGGCCGGCCGGGCTTGCGTTCGTCGCGACCGGGCGGGTTTCGCCGAGGCCGACGACGTACATGCGCTGCGGCATGACGCCGTTCTGGGCCAGGACGTAGGCGACCGCGTTGGCGCGGCGCTGCGAGAGGTCCTGGTTGTATTGGTTCGCGCCGGTCGAGTCCGTGTGGCCAGACACTTCGATCGTCGTTCTGTTGTATTCCGCCAGCACTTCGCCGACCGCGGCCAGCGTCTGGTAGAATTGCGGATTCACCTGGTCGCCGTCGACCGGGAAGGTCACGTCGCTGGCCATCACGAGCATGATGTTGTTGCCGTTGCGAACGACGGAAACGCCGGCCGCGCGCAGACGCTGACGGAGTTCGGCTTCCTGCTGGTCCATGTAGCCGCCGATCGCGCCGCCCGCGAGGGCGCCGATGCCCGCGCCGATGAGCGCGTTGCGGGCGGCTTGCTTACCGCTGGACGTGTTGGTCAACGCACCGATAGCGGCGCCGCCGAGCGCGCCGAAGATCGCGCCGCGGGTCGCGTGGCTGGTCTTCTCTTCGCCGGTGTAGGGGTCTTGTGTCTGGCAGGCGCCCAGAAGGAAGGCGGCGCTGATAATTAAGGCAATGGCTTTACGCATTCGGATCGTCCTCATGTTGAAGTCCCACGGATTCGTATCGCTTCGACGCGCGTCTTAGGTCGGGTCCGTACGACAAGGCAAGTGACGGAAGACCACCCAGCGCACTCGGCGTCCAAGGGTCTGGAATTGTGCATTTTTCTTGACGCGGCTGCCAAGGGCCTTTCATTTCGCGAACATGAATGCCCAATCCTGATGCTAGGGACATTTCGCGCCATGCAGCTCTTCGATCTCAGCGGAAAAATTGCGGTAATCACTGGCTCTACGAAAGGAATCGGCGAAGCGATCGCGCATCGCATGGCTGAGCACGGCGCGAAGGTGGTCGTGTCGTCGCGCAAAGCGGATGTGTGCGACAAAGTGACGGCAGACATCAACCAGAAGTGGGGAAAAGGGAAAGAAATCGCCTACGCGGTGCCTTGCAACATCAACGACCGTTCGCAGTTGGAATTGCTCGTGCAAAAGACGCGAAACAAGTGGGGAAAAATCGACGTTCTCGTCTGCAACGCGGCAGTCAATCCGGTGTTCGGATCGATGTCGCAAATTCCCGATGAGGCGTTCGACAAGATCATGGGGTCGAACGTTCGGTCCAACCATCAGTTGTGCAACATGGTCATTCCCGAGATGGTTGAGCGCAAGGACGGCGCGATCATCATCGTGTCTTCGATCGGCGGTCTGCGTGGCTCGCCGGTGCTGGGCGCCTACTGCATTTCGAAGGCCGCGGACTTCCAGCTCGCGCGCAACATCGCCTGCGAATACGGCGTGCATAATGTGCGGGCGAACTGCATCGCGCCGGGACTGGTGAAAACCGACTTCGCGAAGGCGCTGTGGGACAATCCAGAGATCCTGAAGCGTTCGACCGCAAACGCGCCGCTTCGGCGAATCGGCGAGCCAGATGAGATCGCGGGTGCTGCCGTCTATCTCGCGTCCAAAGCGGCGGCATTCATGACCGGGCAAACGATCGTCGTGGACGGCGGCGTTACCGCGGCTTGAACCGGCCAGTTTTGGCATATTCGCTGGGTTGCGCGTAAATTAAGGCTTTCCATTCAGTTGCAGTTCATTGAAACATGCGCTCGGTAGCGTACGACGATCGCGAAGAGGACCTGCATGGGGACCACCGCTGAAGCGCAGCGGGCCGAGTTCACGCTCAACGGCAACAAGATGCTGACGCCGCTCGACCGCGCGGCCATCGCGCGGATCGAGGCCCTGTGCACTTGGAAAGTCGCCCACGCGAACGAGCCGATCCTTAGCCGTGACACGGACTCGCGCGATGTGTTTTTCGTCGCTAAAGGCCGCTGCCGGATTGTGAATTTCTCGCCCTCGGGCCGCGAGGTCGCCTTTGCCGTGGCCGGCCCCGGCGATTTCTTCGGCGAGATGGCGGCGATCGACGGCCTGCCGCGTTCCGCATCCGTCGTTGCGCTTGAGGATTGCATCTTGGGCTCGATCACGCTGGCCGCGTTTCGCGACATCGTCGAACAGTATCCGAAGGTCGGCTTTGTGATCATGGAGAAGTTGGTGCGCATCGTGCGGACCAGTGACGACCGGATCATGGACCTGGCCACGCTGTCGGCCTATCAGCGGGTTTATTCCGAACTGCTGAAGCTCATTAAGCCGGACCCGGTGCGTCACGGCTCGTGGCTGATTTATCCGCTGCCGACGCAGGCGCAGATCGCGGCGCAAGCCTCGACGACGCGCGAGACCGTGGCACGCGTGCTCTCGCACCTTTCCGCAGACGGGGTCGCCGAGCGCAAATCGAAGACGCTCTATGTGCGCCAGGTCGAGCGGCTCAGGCAGCTGTGCGACAAGGTCGTGCCGCTGACGAAGGATGGCGCGGACTAGGCCGCGCGGGGACGCCCCGTCTCCTCCAAGGCTACGACGGGCGAGCTTTGACACACTCGGCCGCCGAAGCTTTAGCGAAAGGGGCCGCGGTCCGGGATTATTTGTTCTTCGGCAACGCTCTGACCTGATCCATCACCTCGCTCTCGGTGCGGACGCCGTCGGCGGTGATGGCGAGACCTGCGGCAGCGAGGCCGCGGGCGGTCCAGGTGTTGCAGGTGTTGAAGAGATGGAACTCGCCGGTCGCGGGATAGAAGCGGCTGAACTCGTAAACGCCGGGTCCTGAGGATTCCACGCGCCGCTTGCCCTCGCGCGCGAAGCTGTCGTGCAGGTGGGTGACGAGCCTTTCGAACTGCGCGGCGTCGA
>JBKJZU010000083.1:0-2869 GCA_046715015.1 Micropepsaceae bacterium | reverse complement strand
TGTACCATTCGTTCTCTGCGCCGCGCGCGAGTAACCCCGCCGCGTTAACTCGGCTTCAACATGGCGCGCAGTGACTTGTCGAACGCCGCAAGGTCGGTGGGTAGCCCCTGCGGTGTCATGAAGTAGCCGTTGTGAAACAGCGCCGGTGTCTTGGTGACGCCGAGCAGCTGTCCCGCGATCAGGTCTTCCTTCACGCTGCGCCACTTGGCCTGATCCGCATAGGCCGCCTTCAATGTCGCGGCCGATCCGCCCTCGGCCTTCGCGAACTCGATGAGCTTCGCGTCGGTAAGTCCGATGAACGAACCTTTCGCGGTATGGACCTCGGTCAACACGCGAAACACAAAGCCCCAAAAATGCTCGCCCTCAAAGCCAAGCGCCGCAACGTGCAAGGCAGGATCGGGCGTGTGGGTGGGGAAATGCCGCCACTCGACGCTGACCGTGTCCTTCAGATCGGTGACGACGCGCCGGAGCATGCCGTAAAGCAGCGCCGTATACGGGCACGTACAACTGCCCCAAACGACGAGGCGCTTGGGGGCCGAGAAGTCCCCAAGCAGCGGTGCGCTAATATGTTCTGCCGTCGTTTCGGCGCGCGCGATCGGCAGCGTGGCAAGCGATGAAGCAGCGGCGCCGATCAACAGACTGCGGCGACTGGCGATCATGTGCATCTCCTTGGGCCCGGGCCCGTTCACCGCGTTGGGCAGCCCATCGCACCGCCGCTGACCAGTGTGTAGCCGGACGGCACCGATGCGCGCGGCGCCGATTGCTCAACGTCGCCCAGATAGATACCGGGCAGACCCTGAATGCCGGTCGTGAGATTCGCCGTCATCGTTTCGACGCGCGCCTGTTCTTCCGGCGCGACAAGGGCGACAGCCGCCTCGCGCGTCTTGGGCGTGGTGACCATGTTCACGACCGTCGCCAAAGCATTCGTTTGTGCCGAATCGCTCGCTGCCGCGCTCGCACCGGACAACATCTTCGCCGCCTCCTCGGGGCGCTGCACGGCGACGTCGACGACCTGTTGCTTGCCGGGCGTCGCTGCGGCGGTTGCTTTCGTTCTATCGGCAATCCCGACTTGCGTTTTCAGCGTACCGAACTCGTCGCTCGCCTTCGTCTTGTTCCAATCGCCCCAAAAGGCGCCGCTCAACGCAGACGGATCGTTCGCCGAAGGTTTAGCCGCCGCGGGTTTTTCTGTGGCAGGTTTGGCGATCTTGTCCGGCGGCGGAGTCTCTGCGTGGCCAAGGGTGGCCGCCACGCCGAACGACACGATGAGTGCCAACGCAGCCGTTGGACCGAACTTCGCCATGAGCGCTCTCCGACTCGTGCAAGCGGCACCTTAGACCCACCGCTCGCCACGATACAGTCCCGACCCCCCGTTGACCGTCGCCGCGCTGGCTGTTACAAAACTGTATGCAGTATACAATCATCGATCGCCCAAACCTAGCCGACACCGTAGCTGATGCGATCCGCGAAATGATCGTCGACGGCCGTCTGGCGGATGGCGATCGCATCAACGAAGTCCAGATTTCCGCGCAACTGGGCGTCAGCCGCACACCGCTCAGGGAAGCGTTGAACAGGTTGACCTCCGACGGCTCGCTTTGGGCGAAACCGCGGCACGGTTATTTTGTGGCGCCGCTGACGGCGGATGAGTTCGTGCAGCTTTACGAACTGCGGCCGATCCTCGATCCGGCGGCCCTGCGCTTGGGCGGCCTGCCAAGCACGGCGCAACTCGACCGGTTGGATGCGATCAACAAAAAGCTCGCAGCCCTGCAAAAGGCCGAGCGCGTGGTCGAATGCGACGACGAGTGGCATCGCGAATTGCTCGCGCATGGCCCGAACCGCGTCCTGCTGGAAATGATCGATGGCGTCATCCGCCGCACGCGCCGTTACGAACTGGCGCTGATGCGCGAGCGCAAGCGCGTTGTCCGCGCCGTCGACACGCACCGTCAAATCATCGCAGCGCTTCGCCGCGGCGATCTCGGCCGTGCTTGCGCGGCGCTCGAACAAAACATGCGTGAGGGGCGCGAGCCGATTTTGGAGTGGCTCGCCGCGCGAACGAAAAATGGGGGAACGAAGAAAGATGCGGTTGCGTAGGTTGATTGCGATGGCGTTGCTCGCCGCGCTGATGGCAAGTGGTGTCGCCCGCGCGGACGATGCGTCGGATGCGTTGCAGGGCATGTGGGTCAGCCGCACCCCGTTCGAGCGTCCGACGGGCGAACTCGTGGTGCGCCGCGCCGAACGCGTATGGACGGCAACGCTCGGCGCGCGCCAAAGCGAGGTCGACGTCAAAGGCAACGATCTCCTCGTCCGCTTCCCTGAGGGCCAAGGCGCCTTCCGCGGCCGCCTGATCGGCGACCGGCGGATCGATGGCTTTTGGATTCAAGAAGGGCCTGCCGATCAGCCGATGGCGTCGCCGCTGACGCTTCGGGGAAACGCAAACGGCGGCTGGCGGGCCGAAGTGCCGCAACTCGGCCTCGGCTTCACGCTCTATCTCAAAATCTTCCGGCGCGAAGACGGCGTCTTGATCGGCGCCTTCCGCAATCCTGAGATCAACACCCGCGGCGGCGCCTCGCGCTTCCTCGTGCAACGACAAGGCGCGTCGGTCCGCTTCCTGGAACGTGACGACGGCAAGGAGGGCATCATTCACACGGCAGCGCTGCTGCAAGGCCCGGATCGCTTGCGTCTGATGTGGCCGCAGTTCCGTCGCGAACTCGAACTGTCGCGGATACCCGTCGAACAGGCCGCGGGTTTCTTCCCAAGGCTTCCGGGAACGGCATACGCCTACACCGCGCCGCCGCAGATCGCGGACGGCTGGCCCACATCGCGCGCGCGCAACGCCGGCCTCGACGAAGCGGCACTGGCGACGCTTGTAAAG
>JBKJZU010000082.1:0-8323 GCA_046715015.1 Micropepsaceae bacterium | reverse complement strand
CGATGCCCTTGGCCGTCGACGGTTCCTCGACGACGAGCTGCCAATCGACCGCCGGCAAATTCTCCGGAAACGTGCTCTTCGGCGACAGCACGTAAAGGTCGGGCGGTGGCCCACTGCCGAGATCTGGCAGACTACAGCCCGACAATGCCACCGCGGTTAGCGCCGCGAGTGAAAGAGCTTGAAACCGTCCGCGCATCACCTCTGCCCCCCAGACTTATACTCGACCGCCTTGTCGCCGAAGATGAGCGATGACGGGCTGCTTTCCAGTCGCTGCGCCGCCCGGTCGATCGACCCCATCATCTGCCGTGCGTCGCCGATCGCGAGCAGCAACTCCGGCAAGCCCTGCCGCGCGAAATCGCGCAATGGGCCCCGCGCCTCGTTCATGATCATGCGAACGTCTGCCGCCACGCCGCGAATGTCGGCTAGCGTCGTCTTCGCGTCGCCCGCCACGATCTTGTCGAGGTTCGTCGGGATGGATTCGAACTTGTCCGTGGCGTTGGTGAGGTTCGCGGTCAGCTTTTCGAGGTGGATCATCGTCTCGCTGAACTTCCGCTCGTTGTTGGTGCTCAAGAAGGCAGCCACGCGCGCGAGGACGATATTGCTCTTGTCGACAAGTTGCGGCGCGCTCGTAAACAACTCAGAGATGACAGACGGCTTCGTTGGGATAACCGGATAGCGCTGCCCCTCTTCGGCGACGAGCGGATTTGACTTCGGACCGCCGCCCGCGATCTGAATGGCGGCAACGCCGGTCAACCCTTGCGTCTCGAGCTGCGCGTACGAATCTTCTTTGACGGGTGTCGCGCGATCGACTTGAATGCGCACGAGCACGTTCTTCGGATTGTCCTCGTCGATCCTGATCTCGATGACTTCGCCGACCTTGATGCCATTGTAGAGCATGTCGCCGGCCTTGCTCAGACCCGACACGGAACCTTCGAACTTCAAGTCGTAAAGCTGAAACTGCTGGTCGAACTCGAACCGCCCGATCCAAAACAGAAACAAGACCGTCAGCAGCGTGATGCCGATCGCGAAACTTCCGATCAGCAAGTGATGTGCGCGCGTTTCCATCGCCGATAACTCCTACCTCAAGACCGCGGTGGCGCGGATTTCGCGGCCATCGCCGCCCGCCCGCGCGGTCCATGAAAATACTCACGGATCCAGGGATGTTCCTGGGTCATCATCTCTTGGATTGTACCGGTAACCAGCACCCTTTTCTCAGCCAACACGGCAATCCGGTCGCAAATCGCATAAAGGCTGTCGAGGTCGTGCGTCACCATGAAGACGGTGAGGCCCAGCGTCGCCTGCAGATTCTTGATCAATTCGTCGAACGCCGAGGCGCCGATCGGGTCTAGCCCCGCGGTCGGCTCGTCCAAAAACACGATTTCGGGGTCGAGCACCAGCGCTCGTGCCAAGCCAGCGCGCTTGCGCATCCCACCTGACAATTCCGACGGGAACTTCGGCCCGGCGTCTGGCGGCAACCCAACAAGGCCGATCTTCACCGCCGCAATCTCATCCATCAATTTCTGCGGCATGTGCAGATGTTCTTTGAGCGCGACCTGAATGTTCTGCGCAACGGTCAGCGACGAAAACAAAGCGCCATCTTGGAACAGCACGCCCCAGCGCCGCTCGATCGATTGTTCCTCGGCGTGGCTCATCTCGCCGCGCACCTTACCGAAGATTTCGATGCGGCCTGCAGCCGCCCGGTTGATGCCGAGGATCGTGCGCAGCAGGACAGACTTGCCGGTACCCGATCCGCCGACGATGCCCAAAACTTCGCCGCGATAGATGTCGAGGTCCAGACGATCGTGGACCACCTGAGGCCCAAACTGGTTGCGCAAGCCGCGCACGGAGATGATCGACTCGCGCGTCATATGCCCAGCTTCACGAACATGATGGAGAAGAACGCGTCCACGACGATGACGGTGAAGATACCCTCCACCACGGACGCCGTCGTCCGCTGACCGACCGACTCCGCACTGCCTTCGACTTTCAAGCCCTCAAAACAACCGATCATCGCGATCAGAAGTCCGAACACCGGCGCCTTGATGAAGGCGACGCTCGCGTCCCAAACGTCCACCGCTTCCTTCACGCGCTCGATATACATCGCAGGCGACATGCCGAGCTCGATCCACACAACAAGCCCGCCGCCCATCAGTCCCATCATCGCCGAGATAAACCCAAGGATCGGCATCATGATGAGAAGCGAAATCACCCGCGGCAGCACCAGGACTTCCATCGGATCGAGGCCCAGCGTGCGCATCGCGTCGATTTCTTCGCGCAACTTCATGGAGCCGATCTGCGCGGTAAACGCGCTGCCCGACCGGCCGGCGACCATGATCGCAGTCAAAAGAATGCCGATCTCGCGCAAGAACGACACGGCAACCAGGTTCACGGTGAAAATCTCGCCGCCGAACCGTCGCAGCTGTTCGGCGCCCTGAAACGCCAGCACGGCGCCGATCAGGAACGAGATCAAACTTACGATCGGAACAGCGTTCAAACCCGTCTGTTCCATGTGATAGACGGTCGACGTCGCGCGCATGCGAAACGGATTGACGATCGTCTTCGCCAGCGTCTCAAGTATGAGCCCGAAGAACGCGACCAAATCGCGAACCGTCCGCCCACCGTCGGCCAGCGACGATCCCATGCGTACGACGATGTTCGTGAAAATGTTCCCGACAGGCGGCACGGGCGTGGTCGGCCGGTCGCTCTTCGCCACCGCATTCAGCAAGGTCGATTGCGCGGCCGTCGCGCCCGCATACGTCACCTTCGCGCCGGCGCGTTCGAGCGCGCGTCCCGTGCGGTAAAGCAACCAAGCCCCGGCAGTGTCGAGCCGGGTCAAATGGGAAAGATCGAATGTCGCCAAGCGTCGGTCGTAGGCGTGAACGCCGGCCAACACCTTGTCGATAGTCTCGGCATGGCGCACGACCCAGTCGCCCTGGGGCCGCAGCATCAGGGACGACGCATCTTCGGACACGTCAAGCCAAGGCTGAGCATCCCCAGTCATTAACTAGGCCCCACAAACGCAAACACCGCGCACCCGCTCTGCGCCCCGAATCAAGAGTGTGCCCGGGCGATCAATACGCAGCAAGTTCGTGTGCAAGTTGCGAGCCACACCGTTGCCTTGAATTAACCCCCGGTGACCGCCGCCACAGCACGGCGCTTGCCTTGCGGCGAAAGTCGGCCAAAATCGATTCGATCACGGGCACTTAGCTGGTGTTTTGTGGCGCCGGCCGCATGGGCTTTGGAGGCGAACTACCAATGACTGCCGAAAGCCACACTGCGCCGAATTCATCAGCCTTGGGCGCCCCGTCCAAAATGCACTACATCCCGGTGCTGCGGGCCGACCTCATTGCGGTCGCCCTCGAGCAGGGCCTCTCCAACGATCAAGTTGGCGATTTCCGGACGCTCGCGATGTTCCTCGGCGCCTACTTTCACCACGACTTCTACGACGAGCTGACCGAACTCAAAGAGACCTATGCCTGGTTCTCGCCGGCGGGACCCCATCCCCTTCGGCGCGAGACGCGCGATGCGGATGCGGCCTTCGCGAAGTTGATGGCGACATTCGAAAGCGTGATGACGCGCGCGAACTTTGCCGAACTTGCCGCGGCCCAAGTCGCCGCACTGAGCGGCGATCATCCGCTCCTAGATGTCAAAACCCGAACACCGCTCGAAGCCTACGAGGTCATTCGCGTCTTCTACCGCGGCGAACGCACGACGACGGTCGCTCAGGCAACGACGCTCGGCTTCAAGGCGAAGGAGATCACTCTCGACTCGTTCGACGATGTCATCGTGTTCGTCCGCTTCAAGCAGCCGTCGGATCAGCCGCGCCGCCGCTTCTCGCGCCGCGATGCCGCGCTGCCCGGCGGTGCGATGCCCGGCAGCGTCATGGTGAAATCGTTCCGAAATATTGCGCGCGTCGAATTGCCGACGTTGTTGCCCGACGTGCAGATCGTGATGAGCCGCAAGGACGCGATGTTGCTGGGAGGCCCCGCCGTTCTAGGCGGCATCCCGATCGCGCTCAATCTTCTTCCGGCGCTCTCCGTGATTCTTGTCGTCGTCGGCGCCTACTTGGGTTTCTCGGGCGAAGTGTCCCAGGATCAACTCATGAAAGCGGTCGGCGCGCTTTCCGTCGTGATCGGCGCAGGCGCCTTCATGTGGCGCCAGTTCTCGAATTACTCGTACCGCAAGCTGAAGTATCAGCGGAAGGTCGCCGACAACATCTACTTTAAGAACGTCAACAACGACGCCGGCGTTTTCGAAACGCTGATCGGCGCCGCCGAAGACCAAGAGGTGAAAGAAGTCATTCTGGCCTACCACTCGCTTCTGACGGCGGGTCCGGCGGCGCACGCAGGCGAACTCGACCGCCGGATCGAGACCTGGCTGAAGGCGACGTTTCAGATCGAGGTCGATTTCGAAGTCGGCGACGCGCTCTCGAAACTCGAAGGCCTCGGCTTCTTAACCCAAAAGGACGGCAAAATAGCGGCCGTCGGCTTGCCCGACGCGCTTGCCCGCCTCGACACGCTGTGGGATCGGCTCTACGACTTCACCCGCGCACCGAACGTGCACGCGGCCGCATAGGGGACTGATCGGGGGACATGGCACAACGCGACGCAACCACACGCGAAAGCGCGCTGGCGATGGCCGGCATCGCGGGCGTATTGCGTTGGCTCGGCCTCGTGCCGTGGGCGGTGTTGGTCGTTGCCACGCTCTTCCAAGTTTTTGACCCGGGCCGAATTCTCGGAGGCCTGCAGAATCAGCTCTTTGACTTTTACCAGCGTAGTGCACCGCGACCCTACACTGACGCCTCCGTGCGCTATGTGGACATCGACGAGGAAAGCCTGAAACGCATTGGACAATGGCCCTGGCCCCGCACGACGCTGGCGCAACTCACCGAAAAGGTGCAATCGGCAGGCGCCGCCGTGATCGCCTTCGATATGGCGTTCCCGGAACCCGATCGCACCTCGCCAGACATCATCGCGAAAGCCTTGCCCGCCGACCCGACCTGGGACGCGACCCGTTCGCAACTGGGCACGTTACCGAACAACGACATCGCGTTCGCGAATGTACTGAAGCAATCCCAAGCGGTATTGGGGTTCGTGCTCACCGACGTCAATACCGGACGAGCACCGGTGCTGAAAGCGGGCCTCGCCGTTGTCGGTGACGGCAAGCCAGAGCAAACTGTCAACAGATTTTCGGGCGCCACGGTGTCTCTCGAAACGTTACAGCAAGCGGCACCAGGCTCCGGCTCGTTCAACACGCTGCCTGATGCCGACGGCATCGTTAGACGCGTGCCGCTGTTTGTGGCCTACGGTGGGAAAATCTATCCGGGTCTGGCGCTCGAAGCGTTGCGCATCGCACAAATGGATGGGAACGGCCGCACACCTTCGTTCCTCATCAAGACCGCAGGCGCCTCGGATGAGTACGCGGTGGGCATCGATCCCAACCGGATGGTCGGGGTAAAAGTCGGCGCCTTCGAGATCCCGTCCACCAAGGACGGTCAAATGTGGGTCCACTACACGAGCGGTCGGAACAAACGAAGCATCCCAGCCTGGAAGGTTCTGGACGGTTCAGCGGATATGAAAGCACTTGAAGGTGCGGCAGTGTTCGTCGGCACCAGCGCGGCAGGACTGCTCGATCTGCGTTCCACGCCCATGAGAATCGCGGGACCTGGTGTCGAAGTTCACATCGAAGCTTTGGAGCAAATGCTGCTCCGGGACTTCCTTGAACGCCCAGATTGGGCCACCGGCGTCGAGTTGGCGTTCGCAACGCTCTTAGGTTTGATCGTTCTCTTGGCCATCGCCCGTGTACCGGTCTTTTGGATCGCCGGCGTTGCGATGCTTGCAGTCGTCACGGCGCTGGGCGTGTCCTGGTACGCTTTCAGCCAGTGGAAGTGGTTACTCGATCCTGTCGCGCCGTCGCTCAATATCGCGCTCGTCTTCGCCGCGGCCAGCCTGGTCAAATTCATGCGTACGGAAGCCGAACGACGCACGGTGCGCAGCGCGTTCGCGCAATATTTGCCGCCCGACGTCGTCGAGAGCATCGCCAACGATCCCTCGCAGCTGAAGCTCGGCGGCGACACGCGCGAACTGTCGATCATGTTCACCGACATCCGCGGGTTTACGCCGATCGCCGAAAGCTTTCGCGCCGACCCGCAAGGATTGACCCGCCTCATCAACCGCGTACTGACGCCTTTGTCGCGCGAAGTGCTGAACCACCGCGGCACGATCGACAAGTATATCGGCGACTGCGTCATGGCGTTCTGGAACGCACCGATCGACGACGCCGAACACGCAAAGCACGCCTGCGAGTGTGCGCTCGCCATGATGGATTCGCTCGTCGTATTGAACCAGGAACTTACCGCAGAAGGCTTCTACAAGGCGCACAAAGTGAACCCGATCGACGTCACGATCGGCCTGAACACCGGCGTCTGCGTCGTGGGCAACATGGGCTCGGACCTGCGGTTCGACTATTCCGCGCTCGGCGACGCCGTGAACGTCTCGGCGCGCATCCAATCGTTCTGCGGCAACTACGGATTTCCGGTCGCCGTCGGCGAAGATACCGAGATCGTCGTGGCCGACAAATTCGCGTTCCTGGAACTCGACTATATCGCCGTCAAAGGCCGCGCGACGCCGACCCATATCTACGCGCTCATGGGCCACGCCCACGTGCGCGAAACGAAAACGTTCCAAGATCTTGAAACGGTACTGCAGGCCCTGTTCGCCGCCTTCCGCGGCAAGGACTGGGAAAAATCGCGCGAACAAATCGCGCTCGGCCGCATGATTCCAGGCGCGCCGGAAGAGATCTTCGACACCTACGAGTCCCGCATCGCGCATTACGAGCTTGAGCCGCCGCCTGCCGACTGGGACGGCGCCTGGTCGGCCAAGGAAAAGTGAGACCTCCCGGGGCATGATGCGCTATGAAGGCCAAGCGAGTCTCTTGACCCAGCAGCGATGACAAATCCGACAAGCCTATTCTCCGCCGGCTACGTCGAAGCGCGCGAAAAATTCTGCGCCGCGGCCGCGCGTCGCCGCTGCGAACTCAGCGCGCATCTGCACCCGCACGCGAAGGGCCCGAACGGCGAAGACCTGTACGTCGACGTCGCAACCTCCGGGCCGGCGCACGCCGCCGCAGGCTTGCTCTTGATCTCCGGAACCCACGGGGTCGAAGGCTACGCCGGCTCGGCCTGCCAGATCGGTTGGCTTAGCCTCGACAACAACGACACCTGGCCGCCCGAACTGCGCGTCGTGATGATCCACGCCTTGAACCCCTACGGCTTCGCGTGGAACCGGCGCGTCACCGAAGACAACGTCGACCTCAACCGCAACTTCGTCAGCCACAACGCGCCTTACCCGGCAAACGACGGCTACGAACAACTGAAGACGGCGATCGCGCCAAAGGACTTAGACGCCGAAACGCTGCGTCAAGGCAGCGAACTGTTCCGCGACTTCATCAAGGAGTACGGCCCCTTCACAATGCAAGAAGCGGTGAGCAAGGGCCAATACGCGCATCCGGACGGCATGTATTTCGGCGGCAATCGCGAACAATGGTCCGCCGGCATCGTCAAGCACGTGGTCCGCCGCGAGCTGGCCCATTGTCACCGCGTCGGCGTGGTCGACTTTCATACCGGCCTCGGGACCTACGGCCACGGCGAACTCATCAGCGAAGACGCGACCGGAACGCCCGCCTATGAGCGTGCGAAAAGCTGGTGGCCGGACGTCCGCTCGACCCAATCGGGCGACTCGGTCTCGGCCGCCGTCGTGGGCAGCATCGATTCATGCTTGCCTGACCTTCTGCCGCGTTCGGACGTGACCGTCGGCTGCCTCGAGTTCGGCACCATCTCGACGTTCGAAGTTTTCATGGCGCTCCGTGCCGATAACTGGCTGCACACCCGCGGCAACCCGGAAAGTCCGGAAGCCGCCGCGATCAAGGCGCAAATCCGTGGCGCCTTTTATCCCGACCAAGATGACTGGAAAGAAATGATCTGGAACCGGGGCGAAGCCGTGGTGGCCCAAGCGGTTCAAGGCCTTATGGCCCGCACCTGACGCCCGCGTGAGGCCCCCTTGCACTTGGGGGGGCCATGCCCCAATCTCCTGGAGACAACATCAAAGGTGCTTCCATGAAGAAATCCTGGCGCAAGCCGAAAATCCGCGAAATTTCCGCAGCAATGGAAATCAACTGCTACTGCTCGGCCGAGTAATCGAAGGGCGGCCTAGGGCCGCCTTATCCTCATGAAGATCATAGTGCTCGGCGCCGCCGCCGGCGGCGGCTACCCGCAAAGGAATTCACCGAGCCCGCACAACGCCCCCGCTTTAGCCGGCGCTCCGAA
>JBKJZU010000081.1:0-3288 GCA_046715015.1 Micropepsaceae bacterium | reverse complement strand
ATCATGTAAATCGTGATCGCGGCAATCATCAGGTTGAAGGCGGCGGCAGCGGGTTTCAGCACCGCGACCACGCCGCCCACGACCGACATCAAGAGCATGGCGATGAAGAAGGCGTTGCCCGCATTGCGGTGGACCCACGCGCCCTTACGCGTCAGCAAAGCGGTCGCGCCCATGATCAGCGCGACGCCACCGGCCGTGATGTGAAACATCAAGAGCGGTGCGAGGTCCATCACGCGGCCAACAGCGGACGCCAGAGGAACATGAAGGCGCCGAAGATGCCGACGGCGGTCGCCGCCGCGCACGCCACGATCAACACCGCGACGCCAAGCTTGCCCGCAACGCTGTCGCCCCGTTCGGCGCGGAAATAAAGCTCCAGCACGACAAGCGGCAGGATGTAGCTGCCAAAGCCCCAGAACGTGATGAAGGGCATCGCTGCCTTCATGGAGGTGCTTTGCGTCAGGATCATCCACGCCATGACGCCGACGCGCAGGAACCACACGCCGTTCACCGTCATGAACGTGCGCATCGCCCAGCGGCGGTGCGTGTCGATATCGCGCGCCATCGCAAAGCCAAGCGCCTGGCCGGCGCAGAACATGATCAAGACGGCGTTGAGCGTGATCGCGCCCAAACCCGACTCGCTCGGGTGTCCGCGCGAGAAATGCAGGAAGAGGCCCGCCAGACTGATCGCGAACGCGGTGAAGATGAAGACGCGCCCGTTCCAACGGTGAAAGCCGATCCAGCGCGCGCGGATCTGCGGGATCAGCTGCAGCGTGCCGCCGAACGTGATGATCGCGGCCATCATCACATGCGCCGCGAAGGCGAGGTTGCCGGCCGTGTCGCCCGCGACGTAGCCGTGGAACAGCATCTTGTTGCGGTCCCAGGCCTCAAAGTCTCCCTGCATTGTCGGCGGACCGAAGAAGCCGACGATATAGACGACGAAGAGCCACTGCCCGACGACGGCGACCAGGAACCACAGCCCCGCCGCACCTTTCAGCGCGATGTCGGCGAACGAATTGTGCCTCACGGTATCGCCGGCGATTGCGGTCATTGCGTTAACGTCACCCACGCCGACCGCAGCCCCTCACGTTTGAGGGGGCGCATCGGTCTGCTACGCTCAAGCCGGATTGGCTGAACCGGCCTGAAAGCTAGCGAGCGAAACGCCTTCGTCACATGACAGCAGCGTCCAAAAACGTGACTTCAAAATCCGCCGCCAAAGGGCGTAGCACGGAGCCCACAGTCGCCGCGGGCTACGCGCGCAGCGTCGCCGACTTCGCCGTTGCAAAGGGCGCCGATCGCGCAAAGCTCCTCGCGCAAAGCGGTCTGACCGCAACCGAGATCGACGACCTCGACGCGCGCGTGCCGCTGAGCCGCTACGTGGCGCTGTTCGAGGTCGCGATCGCGCTGACGGGCGAACCGGCGCTGGCGCTCGACTACGGCAAAGCGGTCCGCATGCAGGAAATCTCGATCGTCGGCCTCATCTGCGAAGCCTGCGAACGCACGATCGACGTCGGCACGCAACTGAACCGCTATGGCCGGCTCGTGTTCGACCAACCGGCGGGCGAAGACTTCGTGCGCGGTGTCAGCGACGAGACTGGCATTTGGATGGTGGCGACAAGCAACTTCTTCCACGCCAGTCCCTACATTGCGGAAGCCGAGATGGCGCGCCTAGTCTGGAACACGCGCCTCATGTTCAAGGACGATCCGGCGTTTCGGGACATCGGCTTTCCGATCGAAGTCGCCTTCATGCACGCGAAACCCGCCTACGGCGACGCGTTCGAGCGCGTGTTTCAGGTGCCGGTGACGTTCGGCGCGAAGTGGAACGGGGTGCGCATCGACCCGCGCTTCCTCATGCTCCGCCACCCGCCGTTCAACCGCTACGTCTTCGGCGTCTTGAGCGAGCGCGCGGAAGCGCTACTGAAAAGCCTGGAAAGCGCGCAAACCGCGCGCGGCCGGGTCGAGGCGCTGTTGATCCCCATACTCCACACCGAAGAACCGTCGATGGAACGCATCGCCGAGAAACTTGGGCTCGGCGATCGCACGCTCTACCGCCAGCTCAAGGCCGAAGGCACGACGTTCGAAAAGCTGCTCGACGAACTGCGCCACAAAATGGCGCTGCACTATCTCGACGGGAAAAAGGTGTCGGTCAACGAAACCGCCTATCTCGTCGGCTTCTCCGAACCCAGCGCCTTCTCTCGAGCCTTCCGCCGCTGGACCGGCACCAGCCCGAAGAAGCGCGTGCTGTAGGCTACGCCAGCAACCGCGCACTCACGCCCTGCGCCTCGAGCAACTTCACAGCCTGCTTGTCGAACGAGACGAACGCGTCTGCGCCGAGCCGCTGCCCCTCGTACGCGATCGCCCCGTCGGCGAAATCGCCGCCGGCGTCCAGCATCGCAAGGCCCGCTTCCGCCGCAAGGCGATCGACGACCACGTTCGTGCTGTTGATGAGGACACGAACCGCGTCGGCGATCTCAGCCGGGGAAATCTTGTAGCCCTGCGCCAGCACCCAAACGAGTTCGCACAAGGTCGGCGTGGCGACGGCAACAACCTCGGCGCGCTTCAATTCGTCTTGCGCGGCCTTCGCTTGTTTCGGGTGGTCGACCACGATCGCGCGCACCAGCACGTTCGTGTCGGCGGTGATCTTCACCGCTTGCCCGCCCATCCGCGCCGGGCAACATCCTTGATCTCGTCCAAAGAGAGGGCGGGACGGCCCTTGCCTTTCAACTTGCCGAACACATCCGAGATCTTGCCCGCAGGCACCGCCTTCATCTCAAGCCGGCCGTCGGGAAGCATGTCGACAACGATCTTCGCACCCGGGCCGACGCCCAGGTGTTTCAAAATGTCTTTGCGCAAGGTCACTTGACCCTTGGCGGTCACGGTAAGCGTGCTCATAAGGGGCAATGTAAGGCAAAACTGCCTTACTGTCAAGGCTCTGCCTTGCCTGGGACCGCCGGCTTCCAGCCGGCTCTTCAAGGCCGTCGAGATTCAGCAAGGGCCGGCAAGATGCCGGCGCTCCCAGGCCAAGCGCAACCTGTGTCAAAGTTTGTCGAACGGCGCTTCCGAAGGTTTCCGTCACAACCTCCGCATCCCGTGATTTGTCGTGGGCCGCAAAGGGTGCCAGGTAGACGCGTCTTCAAGGGATAACCACGCACATGCGTTTTGTTTTCGTCGCAGCCGCGCTCGCGTTCGCCGCATCCATGTCATCCGCCGACGCGCAACCCGTGCCCAACCCGCGCGAGGTCGCGACGGAGGTGGCCAAGGCCGTCGACGAAAACTTCTTCGACCCTGCGC
>JBKJZU010000080.1:0-4118 GCA_046715015.1 Micropepsaceae bacterium | reverse complement strand
CACGAAGATCTGATCGGGCGCGACGATGGGTGGGAGACGGTGCTCGCCGGCGATGTCTGCTACGAGCGCGAGATGTCGACGCGCGTCTTCGATTGGCTGAAGGCGCTGGCGCAGCGCGGGGCGCTGGTGCTGGTCGGCGATCCCGGGCGGAATTATTTGCCGCGCGAAAACATGACCGAGCTTGCAGTCTATGACGTGCGGACGACGCGCGAACTCGAAGACCGTGAGGTTCGGCGCACGAAGGTTTGGCGTGTGACGTAACCCTCACGCCCACGAACTTTATTGAGGTTAGCTCTTGCGGCGCGGTTTGGCCGCGAGCGGGAGTTCGTCGAACAGGGCCGGGGCGTCGCTCAGCTTCGCGCGTTCGATGGTGAGCATCTTCATTTTCGTTTCGAGACCCAAGGGCGCGGAGAAGCCGCCGGTCTTGCCGCCGGTCGCGAGCACGCGGTGGCAGGGGACGATGATCGGGAACGGGTTTGCCCCTAAGGCTTGGCCGACTGCGCGCGTGGCGCCCGCATCGCCGAGGCGTTTGGCAACGTCGCCGTAGGTCAACACTTCGCCGGGCGGAATGTCGCGCGCGAGGTCGTAGACGCGGCGGTGGAACTCCGGCACGTGCTCGAAGTCGAGCTTCGCGTCTTTTAGATCGCGCTTCTCGCCGTTCAAAAGCGCCATGATGCCGTCGATGACCGCTTGCACCTCGGCCGGTGGTGCCGTTTCCACGGCGTCGGGAAAGCGCTTGTGCATGGAGGTGCGACTCGCGGCGGCGCTCTTGGCCGGCAGACTCGCGCCGATGAGACCGCGCGGACCCCACGCAAGCGCGCAGGTGCCGATCGGCGTTTCAAAGAGCGTGAAGCCTTGGGTCACATCTTTGTTCCTCGGAACCGAACAAAGTGAGCAGTTTTGTGCCCGCTTCGCAAGTTCCGCGCGCTTGACTGCGAGCGCCTTGGCCGGTTCATTCGCGCGACACTAACGAGGCTGCCAACACCCATGACCGACCGGCTCAATTTGCTCACGGATTTGATCGCGAAGGCGAAACGCCTCGGCGCGGAAGCGGCAGACGCGGTCGTGTTCGACTCGATTTCGTCGGGCGTGTCGTACCGGCTCGGGAAACTCGAAGAGGTCGAACGTTCGGAGTCCAGCGACCTAGGCTTGCGCGTTTTCATCGGCAAGAAGCAGGCGGCCGTTTCTTCGACCGACTTGTCGGCACGCGCGCTCGATCTGTTGGCCGAGCGCGCGGTCGCAATGGCGCGGACGACGCCGGAGGATCCCTATTGCGGGCTCGCGCCGCGCGAGTTGCTGGCGAAGGCGTGGCCGCAGCTCGATCTTGAGGATGCGCATGAACCGTCGTCGGAAAAGCTGGTCGAGCTTGCGCGCAATTGCGAAGGCGCCGCACGCGAGGTGGCCGGGATCACCAACAGCGAAGGCGCGAGCGCCGGCTGGGGCCGCGGCGGCGTCGCGCTCGCGACCAGCGAAGGGTTCGCGGGCGGCTATGCGTCGAGCAGCGTGTCGGTATCGGTCAGCGTGATCGCCGGCGAAGGAACGGGGATGGAGCGCGACTACGACTTTTCGTCGGCGCATTATTTGGCCGATCTCGCCGACCCGCAGAAAGTGGGCCTAAACGCCGCCGAGCGTGCGCTAAAGCGGCTGAACCCGCGCAAAGTGAAGTCGCAGGCCGTGCCGGTCGTGTTCGATCCGCGCGTTTCGAACAGTATCGTCGGCCACTTGGCGGGCGCGATCAACGGCGTTTCGATCGCGCGCGGGACGTCGTTCCTGAAGGCGAGAATGGGGCAGCGGATTTTCCCGGAGGGCACGCGCATCGTCGACGATCCGCATATCGTGCGCGGCGTTCGCTCGAAGCCGTTCGACGGCGAAGGGGTCGCGAACCGGGCGATGAATTTGATCGAAGACGGCGTTTTGAAAACGTGGCTGCTCGACAGCGCGACGGCGCGCCAGTTGAAGCTGGCCTCGACGGGACATGCGGCGCGCGGCACGGGTGGACCGCCCTCGCCATCCGTATCGAATCTCTATCTGGTGCCGGGCAAGGAAACGCCGGAGGCTTTGATCGCCGACATCGCGGACGGGTTTTATGTCACCGAGTTGATCGGCATGGGCGTCAACGGCGTCACCGGCGACTATAGCCGCGGTGCCGCCGGATTTTGGATCGAGAACGGCAAGATCACGTATCCGGTTAGCGAAATCACGATCGCCGGGAACCTGAACGACATGTTCGCGAACGTGCGGCCGGCAAACGACCTCATCTTCAAATACGGCACGAACGCGCCGACGCTCCGGATCGAGGGCATGACGGTTGCGGGGAGTTAGTGTGGCGACCTCCGATCGTGACCTGCTCGCCGCCGCCGTGCGCGATGCAGGGGTAATCGCGCGTGCGGGGTTTGAAGGGATTTCGAAGAGTTGGGAAAAGTCTAAAGGGAATCCCGTCACCGAGACCGATTTGGCCGTCGATAAGTTTTTGCGCGAGCGGTTGTGTGAAGCCCGTGCCGACTATGGGTGGCTTTCGGAAGAGAGCGCGGACAATACCGACCGGCTGGCGAAGGAGCGGATCTTCGTCGTCGATCCGATCGACGGAACGCTCGCCTTCATCAAGCGCAAGCCGGAGTTCACGATTTGCGCGGCGGTGGTCGAGGCGGGCGCACCCGTAGCGGCGGCGATCTACAATCCGATGACGGAAGAGATGTTCGAGGCCTCACGCGGCGAGGGTGCAACGCTGAACGGCGCTGCGATCCGCGTTACCGACCGGGCTCAATTGGAAGGCTGCCGGATGTTGGTGGCGCAGGATGTGATCAAGCATCCGGCGTGGCCGCGGGCCTGGCCGGAGATGGATATCGGCAAGCGGGCTTCCATCGCCTATCGGATGGCGCTGGTCGCGAACGGCACCTACGACGCGATGATGGCGCTGTCGACAAAGTGCGAGTGGGACTCGGCTGCGGGAACGCTAATCGTGCACGAAGCCGGCGGCCTTGCGACGATGCATTCCGGTGCCCCGCTTCCCTACAATCAGCCGGTGCCGCACCATCGCAGTTTGATTTGCGCGGGGCCCAAGCTCCATGCTGCGATCTTGGAGCGCACCGGGGCGATCAGGTTGCCCTGAGCGCAGCCTGGGACCGCGGGCGTCCCGCCCGCTCTTCGCTGACTCTCCAACGCTTGTGCGTTTGAAGCGCCGCAAGAGCGGGCGGGACGCCCGCGCTCCCAGGGCTAGAGCATCCCGTCACCGATTTCTCTTACGACTGAGTCCGTCGTGGAGCGCAAGCCTTCGTGGGTGAGCGCTTGCCCTGGGAGCGTGGGCGTCTCGCCCGCTCTTTGCTGAGCCTCCCCATCGGCGGGGCGTTGACGCACGCGCTCCCAGACTGCGCTTGACGCGCGATACTTGTTTGCGTCATCACGCGAGCCCTCAGACGCGGGTGGTTCATGACGAAGCAGTTGTTGCATTTGGTGTTCGGCGGCGAGTTGGCGGCGTTGAACAAGGTCGAGTTTCGCGACCTTTCGAAGGTCCACTTCGTCGGGCTCTATCCGAACTTTGCGCAGGCGCGCGACGCGTGGAAATCCGCCGCGCAAGCGACCGTCGACAATGCGCATATGCGGTACTTCGTGGTGCACCTGCACGACCTGTTGCAGCCGGAGGAGACCGCGGCCCATGCGCGCGAGGCTCGCGCCAAGCTTGCCGCGCGGAAAAAGCCCGCCGCAAAGAGCAGTGGAAAGGGCGCAAAACCGGGGCGCGCCAAGTAACCATCCGCGGGTTGCGGTTGTGGTTAACCCATTGGCCGCGTGATAGTTTCGCCCCCTCTTCCGGCTTGGCCTCGAGGGTGGCAAACGAAAGCGTGACGAATTCTTCCCAGACCCACACGCGGCCGTTGTTTCGGCTGGCGCGCGACTTTGTGCGCCCGTATCGCGCGACGATTGCGCTGATCGTCGCGTTGATGGTGGCGGAAGCGGCGCTGACCGGCTCCGTCGCCTACCTGCTCGAGTACGTCGTGAGAACGCTGTTCCCGAAGGTGGGCACACCCGATCCGCAGATGATCCTGCTCGTGCCCGCGGCGCTGTTCGGCCTGATGACCCTGAAGGCCGTCATCTCCTACGCGAGCGGCGTGTCGCTCATGCGC
>JBKJZU010000079.1:0-4636 GCA_046715015.1 Micropepsaceae bacterium | reverse complement strand
AGTGCATTCGCCGGCCGCATGAACGAGTGCCCGGCCGTGCGCGTGGGCTTCGGCTTACCGAACGCGGCGCTCGTACCTGTCGATCACGGCTCGATCGTGGGCTGGTCGACGAAAGCGCTGCGCGCGGTGCGTCGCTATTGGAAACCGGTCGCGATCGCGGCCTTGTTCGGCTTCGGTGCGAACGCGGCGGCGGCAGCTGAACCCGCGGTAAACCCGACGAACGTCAAGGTCACGGCGGCAGGCACCAACACCGACGGCGACGACGGCTGGTTCTTTGGCGGAGCGCTGACGGCGCCACTGGGCGAACAATGGGGCTTCCAAGGTGAAGCCGGGGCAAGCGACAATGGCTCCGGCACGTCCTACGGACTCGCCGGCCACATCTTTACCCGCGATCCGTCGAGTTATCTGCTCGGGGTCTTTGCGGCTTATGCGGCCGAAGACACGCTCGACATCGACGCCACGCGCTTGGGTGCTGAAGCGGAACTCTATCTGAACCAGCTCACGATCCTGGCAAAAGCGGGCTACCAGTTCAGCAACGCCGCCGCTCTTGACGGCGGCTTCGGCGAGATCGAACTGCGCTGGTACATCTCGGACGACTTTGCGTTGGCGGCCGGCGCCGCGTTCGCTGACGACACCGAAAGCGGCCGCGTCGGCGCCGAATGGCGTCCTGGCTTCTCGGCATTGCCGGGCCTCGCGTTCCGCGTCGACGGCGTATTCGGCGAAGGCGATATCGAAACCTACACCGGCGGCCTCACCTATTACTTCGGCGCCGACGCAACGCTGAAAGATCGCCACCGCAAACAAGACCCCGACAGCGCCCTCTTCTCGCTGTTCCAAGCGGTCCAAGCGGAACAGGCGCGCATCTGCAGCCAATACGGCGCCCCGCCCGAGTGCAACTAAGGCGGTGAGATGAATGAATCCGGTGGGTGCAGGATGAACCTGCACCCATTTTTTTTCTTGATGCGAGGGAACCGGTTCTCACACGCGAAACCGGGCTCCGCAAATACACGCAGAACGCGAAGTCTAGTCAAAAAAGTTCAGACGAGCGGGTGGAAAAAGCAGACAGCGCCGTAGGCCGCCGCCCCCAGCTTCGCTAGACATACGTACAGGCAACCGCTCTCCTAAGCACAAGGTTACGCAATGCGCCGCGCTCAACTGAAAGCCTCGCTCACCCACTTCAATTTTGCCGGTACGAACACAACCGAGACCCACACCACGGCGCACGATGTGCTTGCGCGCGTGATGGATCTTGTCGGCACTTGGAGCGACGGCTTGCCCGGTCGCGGCGCACCCCACACGTCCGTCGCTTGGTGCGGCAGCGTCGATCAGACTCAGGGGCTGACTCTGAGGGTCAATTTCGGCGGCGTCCTCGACGCGCTGGATGGCGTCCAGCAATTCGCCTGGTCACGCGCCACCTCGCAAACGTCGACCAAGCAACCGGACCACGACTTCGACGCCTTATCGCCTCCCTTAGAACCGGAAGACGCGATCATAACCTTCCCCGATCCCACGCCGGTCGCAAACACGACGCCAAGCATCATCGAGTCGGTCGACGCCGCTAACGACACGTCGACCTTTTATGTTCTTCAGGTCGGTCAGACGGCGCAGGGCACGATAGCCTTCAACGCCGACCGCGACTGGTATGCGGTTAGCTTGCAAGCCGGCCAGACCTACTCGTTTGCGATGACGGGCACAGGCATCTTCAACGTCGTCGACCCGTATCTGCGTCTCATGGATCCGACCGGTACGACCGTACTCGTACTGGACGACGACAGTCTGCCGAACCACAACTCCATATTCACGTACACGCCATCCAGCAGCGGCACGTATTACATCTCTGCAGGGGCGTTCGCCGACAACGGCACCGGTCAATACGGCATTGCCTTCTCGGCAGGCTCGCGACCGTCGTTCGACTATCAGATGGGTGCGGGCGTCATTGATGCCGACCTCGCTTGGAGCTCGTCCGGCGGCGGTGCCGTGGTGACATATGCGTTCCGCCTTGGTCCTGCGACCTACACGGCCGGCAGCCATGACATCTCGACCTTCACGCCGCTGACGGCGACGCAAATGGACGCCGTGCGCGCGGCGCTGCAAGCGTGGTCCGAGGTCTCAGGCATCACGTTCGTCGAAGTCAATCCGGGCGGCTACACCGACAACGCCACGATCCTGTTCGCGAACTATACCGACGACGACGGCGCAGGCGCCTTCGCCTTCTACCCCGGCTCGACGGCGAGCACCGCTTCCGCCGGAGATATCTGGTTGAACACGAACTCGATCCCGACAGGCTCCGTCATTTCGCCGGGCAGTTACGCGTACAGCGCGATCATGCACGAGATCGGCCACGCGATCGGTCTGTCGCACCCGGGCTCATACAACGCAGGTCCCGGGCAAACGATCACGTACGCGACCCACGCTCAATTCACCGAGGACAGCGATCAGTACTCTTTGATGAGCTACTTCGACGAAGCGAACACCGGCGCGCAGTTCTTCGGTCATCCGGAAACGCCGATGATGTTCGACGTCTACGCCGTGCAACAAATCTACGGTGCGAACCTAACGACACGCGCCGGCAACACCACCTACGGTTACAATTCGAACGCGGGCGGAATATACGACTTCGGCACGAACCCAATCGCCGCATTCACGATCTGGGACGGCGGCGGCATAGATACGATCGATGCCTCCGGTTCCAGCGTCGACGCGACGATCGACTTGAACGAAGGACGGTTCTCGTCGATCAACAATGCGATCTCGAACATCGCCATCGCACTCGGCGTCACGATCGAGAACGCGATCGGCGGCACCGGCAACGACACGCTAACCGGCAACGGCGCCGACAACCGGCTTGAGGGTCGCACAGGGGTCAACACCCTGAATGGCGGCGCCGGCAACGACACACTCGTCGGCGGCCTCGGCATCGACGCGCTGAACGGCGGCGCCGGCACCGACGACATCGTGCTCTACGAAACCTCCTCGGCCGGGGTGAACGTCGACCTGCAAGCGCTCACCGTCTCGGGCGGCGACGCCGCAAGCGACACGATCAGCGGCATCGAAAGCGTTTCCGGCTCGAACCAAAACGACCAGCTGTTCGGCGACGGCAACGCGAACCGTCTCTTCGGCAACGGCGGCGCGGACTTCATCCAAGGCCGCGGCGGCGCCGACAACATCCAAGGCGGCGACGGCGACGACTGGCTCGACGGCGGCACCGGCGGCGACACGATCAACGGTGGGAATGGCTCGCTCGATATAGCCGCCTATGGCGCCTCGGCCGCTGCGGTCATCCTCGACCTTCAAGCGAACACGTTCTCCGGCGGCGATGCCGCGGGCGACGTGCTTTCAAACATCGAAGGCCTCTCTGGTTCCGGCTTCGCCGACCAGCTTTTCGGTGATGCAAACGCCAACCGCCTTTTCGGCCAAGGCGGCAACGACTTCATCCAAGGCCGCGGCGGTAACGATGCGATCGACGGCGGCGACGGTGACGACTGGCTCGACGGCGGCACAGGTGCCGACCAAATCTTTGGCGGCAACGGCACCGACGTCGTCGCCTATGGCGCCTCCTTGGCGGCTGTCAACGCCGACCTCGCGGCCTTCACGTTCACAGGTGGCGACGCTGCGGGTGATACCTACTCCGGCATCGAAGGGGTTTCGGGCTCGAGCTTCGGCGACCAACTCTTCGGCGACGGCAACGCGAACCGCTTGTTCGGTCAAGGCGGCAACGACTTTATCCAGGGTCGTGGCGGTAACGACGCGATGGACGGCGGCGACGGCGACGACTGGCTCGACGGTGGTGCGGGCGCCGACCAAATCTTTGGCGGCAACGGCATCGACGTCGTGGCCTATGGCGCCTCCATGGCGGCTGTCAACGCCGACCTCGGGGCGTTCACCTTTACAGGCGGCGATGCTGCAGGCGACACGTACTCAGGCATCGAAGGTGTCTCGGGTTCAAGCTTCGGCGATCAACTCTTCGGCGACGGCAATGCCAACCGCTTGTTCGGCCAAGGCGGCAACGACTTCATCCAAGGCCGCGGCGGTAACGATGCGATCGACGGCGGTGACGGCGACGACTGGCTCGACGGTGGTACGGGCGGCGATCAAATCTTCGGCGGCAACGGAACGAACGACATCGTGGCGTATGGTGCATCGTTGGCGGCCGTTACTGCGGACCTGGCAAGCTTTACGTTCTCTGGAGGCGACGCAACGGGTGACACCTATTCGGGGATTGAAGGCGTTTCCGGCTCCGGGTTCGGCGACATTCTCTCGGGCGACGCCAACGCCAACCGCTTGTTCGGCCAAGGCGGGGCCGACACCCTCGCCGGCCGCGGTGGCAACGACTATCTGGACGGCGGCGGCGCCAACGACATCTTCGTCTTCACCGACAATGGCGGTGTCGACAGCGTCGCCGATTTCGACGACTTCGGCGACGACACAATCCAACTATCGATTGCAGGAGTCACGACGTTCAGCCAAGTCCAAGCTGCGATGACCCAATCGGGTGCCGACGTCCTCATCGACTTCGCAACCACCGACATCGTCCTCACGAACACAACGCTCGCCTCGATGGCTGCGGATGATTTCACATTCGTCTAGGCGTTTCGCACGTGGAAGCAAAGTCGTACGGTATTTGCCGATCATGTAG
>JBKJZU010000078.1:0-4785 GCA_046715015.1 Micropepsaceae bacterium | reverse complement strand
GTAGAGTTGTTCGAGCTTCGCGCGCTCGGCTTGGGGGACCGTGTCGATCGTGATTTTCTTCGTGCGGTTCTCATGCCCAAGCGGCACGTCGCGGCCGGTCTTTTTCTTGAACTCGGCGGCGAAGCGTTGCGGGTCTTCCACGCAACCCAGAAGATAGACGTGATCGCCGAAATGCTGCTTGATCGCCGCCGGATTCTCGACGCCCAAATAGCGGCAAGCAATGTTGCCGTACACGTGCCGATGCTCCGTCAGAAAGTCGACGAAGCCGGCAAAACTGTAACGGCCCGCGGAGCGCGCCAAGGCGCCGGCGCTCAGCTGCCACAGCGAAAACTTTCGGCTGTAGCCGTCACGCAGATAGTTGTACTCGGCCAATGCGCGCTTCACCGGATCGCGCAACAGGGACACGATCTTGACCGGCTGCTTGAAGTGCGCGCGCAGCGTCGGAAAATCGAAATGGCCGCCGGTCAGGATGCTTCCGGGGGGCGCGGTGCGGTCGATCAGTTCGCAGATGCCGGCAAGCGTTTTCGGGCTGCCGTACCAGGTCATGCTATGGCGCAGGACGTGGCGCGTATGACGAAGCCGCTGCAGCGGGCCGAACGCGCCGTCGAGATGCAGCGTGTTGGGGATGCGAAACTGCTTCGCGTCGGGGAAGGCCTGCACGGCCCAGGTGCGCAAGCTCTGGCTGCCCGATTTCGGGACGCGGATGATCGCGTACAACGGCGCTTGTACCGCCGCGGAATTCGACACGATCGCGCTCCAAATATCCGGCCAAAGGGTGGGCCGCTTATCCCGCGTTGCCGCAGCCCGCACAACCCCTGAGGGTTGCCCACGTGTTGCATTCGTGCCTCAACGAACCGGACTTGGCGGGGCGTTGGCTGTGCCGAAGGGGTGCCAGCCGCGTAGGGTGCGGCGTCTGCGCAACCGCCGAGAGAATACGTTCGCATGAACGGTGACGCCGCCAACACGCCCGACTATCGCCCCGACATCGACGGGTTGCGGGCGATTGCGGTCGGGATCGTGGTGTTGTTCCACGCCAGGCTCGGGCTCTTTCCCGGCGGGTACACCGGTGTTGACGTGTTCTTCGTCATCTCCGGGTTTTTGATCTCGTCGATCATTTGGCGCGAGCTTAAGGCCGACAAGTTCACCATCGCCGGCTTCTACGAGCGGCGCATCCGGCGCATCTTTCCGGCGCTTGCCTTCATCATGCTGGTCACGCTGGTCATCGGCGCTTTTCTGTTCGCGCCGCAGGACTATTTCACGCTGGGCCGCTCCGCACGGGCGACGGCTGCCTTCTATTCGAACTTCTTCTTCAACAGCCAGTTCGGCTACTTCATGCCGGGGGCGGAGACGCAACCGCTGTTGCATACGTGGTCGCTGGCCGTCGAGGAACAGTTCTATCTGGTCGCGCCCTTCTTCCTGATTCTGCTTTCACGGCTGCAGAGCGGGTATCGCATCCTCTTGTTCTTGAGCTTGTTTGCGGCGTCGCTGGCGGTGTCGTCGATCGGGGCGTTGCAGGAGAGCAAGGGCGCGTTCTACCTGCCGCATTCACGCGCGTTCGAACTGATGATGGGGATGGCACTCGTCATCGGGCTCGCCCCCGTGTGGCGCAACGATACGTTCCGCGAAGCGGCGGCGGTTGCGGGGTTTGCGATGATTCTCGCGGCGGCGTTGTTCTATACCGACGTCACGCCGTTTCCGGGGCTTGCGGCACTGATGCCGTGTCTCGGGACCGCACTCCTCATCAGTACGGCGGCGGAGCGGCCGACATTTGTCTCACGCGCGCTTTCCGCGGCACCTGTCGTGATGGTCGGCAAGATTTCCTATTCGCTCTATCTCTGGCACTGGCCGCTGTTCGTGTTCGCCGAATACCAGTACGGCGCGCGATTGCCGGTCGCCTACAGCCTGGGTCTTATCGCGCTCGCGGTCGGCCTGTCGTTCCTGACCTATTGGTTCGTCGAGCAACCCGCACGCCGGCGGACGCCCGCAATCTCCCGGCGGACGGTGATCGGCGCGGGGCTTGGCGTCATGGCCGTGGTTGCGGTGCTTTCGCATGGCGTCATCGAGACGAGAGGCTGGCCGCAACGGCTCGGACCCGAGGTCGCGGCGTTCGCGCAGGCGGTGCAGAACGCGAAGGTCCTGCCACCCTGCCGCGACAAGGATGAGGAGTCGGCCAGCGCCGCAGGCTGCACGCTCGGCGTGAAAAGTGATGCGCCCGCCGCGTTTCTGTTTTGGGGTGACTCGCATGGCGTGGCGTTGTCCGCGGAGATCGACAACGTCGCGCGCGCAAAGGGACTCAAGGGCGACGTCGCGGTCGTCGGCGGCTGCGGACCGTTCCTGATCGAGGCGGTGACGAACGAACTTTATTTGCGCGAGAAGTGCCGCATGATGTCGAAGCGCGTGGGCGAGATGCTAGAGAGCGGCGCGTTCCGGCATGTCGTCATCGCCACACGCTGGGCCTACTACGCCGAGGGCGACGCATACGACGCCGGCAGGGGCGAAGCGAACAGATATTCCACCGGCGACGTGGCGCGGAACCGCGCATTGTTCGAGGAAACGCTTCGCGGCACGGTCGAGCGCATTGTCGCGACGGGACGCACGGTGACGATCGTAGGCCCCATTCCCGAACTGAAGGGGCATTTGCCGAACGCGATGATGCTCGCGCTCATGCGGGGCGAGGCGCGCGATTTCTCGCTGCCCTACGCCGTGTTTGCGGCGCGCAACGCCGCCGTGCTCAAGACGCTGGCTGCGCTCGACGCGCTTGCCGGCGTGCGCGTCGTCTATCCGCATGAGACCTTATGCGACGGTACATCCTGCCGGACCAACGCCGACGGGAAGCCGTTCTACTACGACGACGACCATTTGGGACGGTTCGGCACGAAGGCGATCGAGGCGGTGCTTGCCGACGCTATCGACGCGGGCGCACCGTTCGATCAAGCGCGGAGCAACTAGGCCCTAGTCGCGCACCAAGAACCAGGACGCGTAGCGGTTTTGCTCGTCGATGGGATCGAGCTCGCCGCCGACGGTGTGGATCTTGAGCTTATGTTCGGCGGCGAAGGCGTCGACGGCCTTTTTCGTGTGAGGCCACTTGTCGGAATAGTCGTGGCCTGAGAACACGCCGCCGTCTTTGATCTTCGGGTACCAGTCGTGCAGGACCGAGCCGCCATCTTGGCCGGTGGCAGCGAAGCCGTCGATGTAGATGAAGTCGAAGTACTTATCGGGAAAGAGCGACAGCGCCTCGTCGAACTTCATCTTCAAGATCGCGTTGCGCTTCCGGTGCGCGACGAGCTGGGCAAGCGCCACCTTGTATTGCTCGACGGTATGTTTGCGGTCGCCATACATGTCGATGCTGTAAAGGTAGTCGATGCTCGACTTCTTCAAGATCAAATCGGAGAAGACACCGTTCGCGACACCCAGCTCGGCGGCTACGCCATGCGGGCGCACAAGCTTCGTCAGCTCCCAACGGGTTCTCAGCGCGGCAAATTTGTCTTTGTGGTCAAGCACGTTCCAGACCGGTGCGGGCTCGGCCGGGAAGATCGCCGCCGTCTTGCTTTCGTCGCCGCGTGCCTTGCGCCGCTTTTTCCCTTCGCGCTCCATCAGCGCGTATCGGATGTCCTGCAGAAAGCGGATACGCACGGCGCGGTCGATCCTTGTTCGCGCCAGTTTCTGCACACTGACGGGTGCGAACGCAAGCAGCCGATCTGCAGGCAATCTTCGCACAATCACGCGTGCGGCTTCCGCTGCCGGCCTGTCGGTTGCCAATTGAGCGGATTCCTGGCATTTCTGCTCAAATGTCGTCAGCAATCACACAGGCCGCCGAGGCCACGCCGGGACTTAGCGCGAGAGCAATCTGCGACCACATGATCGCGGCCGTTTCAAACGCAAACCTGGAACGAGAGCCGTTCTGCCACATCTACACAAAGGGCTTCTTCCCAACCGAGCTCTACGCGCAACTACTCAAATCGCTGCCCGCCGTCTCGCTCTACAAACCAATCAATCTCAGAAATTGGTCGCGCGCCGACGGAACAAGCACGCGCGACGAGTTCTATCTGACCGATGAGAACATCGGCAGGCTTTCGGCCGCCGGCATTGCGTTTTGGAAGATGGTCGCAGCCGCGTGCCGCGACGACGCCTTCAAGGAAGCGGTCTTCAAGAAGCTTGCCCCCGATATCGCCGCGCGCTTCAAGATTCGCGAAGCAGAGGTGCCAAGCATTTCGTGTGCGCGCGACGTCGTGCTCTTCCGCGACACCGAGGACTATCGCATCAAACCGCATCCGGACGGTTTGAACAAAATCGTTACGCTGCAAATCTACTTGCCGGAAGACGAGTCGCTCATCGACCTCGGCACTTCGCTTTTCACGCGACGTGAAGGATTCATCGGCAGCCACGTCGGGGAGATATTCGGCAAGTCGTTCTACCGTCGTCACCCGGAACTGTTCGGCAGCCGGTTCGAGGAAACGAAGCGGTTTCCCTTTCTGCCAAACAGCGCCTACGCATTTCCGGTGTCGGACGGAAAGGAGCGGCAAAGTCTGCACGGCCGCGATAGATTGACCGGCTTCAGCGGCGTTCGAAATACGATGATGATTTTGTTCGTCCAGAAATCTTCCACGACCTACGTGTCGTAGGCGGGAGAAGACCTTATTTCAGGCCAACGATGCGACGCGCCCAGTAGGCGCCATGCGCCCTTGCCTGCAGCAGCGTCAGGCGAAGCCGGTCGGCGAACGAATAGCGCCACGTGATAAAGGCCGCCCGGCCCGAGCGGGCGACATGAATTCGCTGCAGGTCGCC
>JBKJZU010000077.1:0-2535 GCA_046715015.1 Micropepsaceae bacterium | reverse complement strand
AGATGATGCCGTTCGAGATGGTTTGACTCTTGATCACGCGGCGCAGCGCTTCGCGTTTCAGTTTTGGGTCGTTCGAGGGCAGGCCCACGACCCGTTGTTCGATCGTTGTTGCGGTGGTTGCCGGTCGGCTCGCCTCAATACGCTCTGGATTTGAGAGGAATTGATCCGCGAGGCGCGTGATTTCCGGCGGCATCGTCGCCGAGAAGAACAGCGTCTGGCGCGTGAAGGGGATCATCTTGCTGATGCGCTCGATGTCCGGGATGAACACCATGTCGAGCATGCGGCCGGGCGTTGCGATCAGCACGTCGACGCCGCGCGTGATCTTTGCGTCCTGGTCGTCGTAGCTGACGCCGCCGATCAACAGCGCCATCGAGAGCTTGTGGTACTTGCCGTATTTCTCGAAGCTCTCGGCCACTTGCGCCGCGAGTTCGCGCGTGGGCTCCAAGATCAGCGAGCGCGGCATGCGCGCCTTCGCACGACCCGAGGCCAAGCGTTGGATCATCGGCAGGGTGAAGCCCGCCGTCTTGCCCGTGCCCGTTTGGGCAATGCCCATCACGTCCCGGCCGGCCAAGACCGTCGGAATCGCTTTCTCTTGAATGGGCGTAGGCGTGGTGTAACCGGCTTCCGCGATTGCGCGGAGCAAATCGGCCGACAGGCCGAGACTTTCAAACGACATCAAACTTCAATCGACTCCAGCGAGATGGGCTTCGATATGCCAGGCTGGACACGCCTCTCTCGCCGAGACAACCCAACCGCGAACGGTCCGCTCCGCGCAAAGAATCGCGCGATCAGCTAATGAACTGCAACGTAATGTAGTTCTGAAGAATGTCAACCAAAGGTGAACATTCGGTTGCAGGCTGTTGCGCTAGGGTGTTCGCCAACATAGGGGGACGCATGCGTAGTATTATTGTCGCAGCATTCGTTTCAGCGACTGGATTGGCCGCTGCCGACGCGCCGCCTCCAACGCCCGCGAACTAGGCGCCGCCGAACGACGGGTGCCCGGGTACGAAGAAGAAATAGGCCGTTGTGAAGCGAAGATGACGCCCACGTTGCAAGGTATTGCGATCGGGTTCGCCGTTCTTTCGGCGGTGTTCTTCGTGCTGCAGAAATTGTGGCCGTCCGTGAAGGGGCAGGACAAGAACTTCGCGAGGTGTTCGGCGTCGCCGATCCGGCGCCGAAGGGTTTGATCGGACAGCTGATCTATCCGTTCAGGCGCACGCGCACGACAGCGTGATTGTGGGGGCCTGCGCCGCCGCTGTAACATCACCCGTATGGCACACGCTCTTATCACCCGCCGCGCGCTTGTCGCCGGGACCGTAACATTGGCCGCGATGACGCCGGCGCTTGCCGCTGTGGCGACGCCGCGGCAAACGGAGGGGCCGTTCTTTCCGCTGGATTGGTTGGGCGATGCCGACAACGATCTTGTCGTCGTGCGCGGCGAGGCGGCGCGTGCGCAGGGGCAGGTCGCGCACGTCATGGGCCGCGTGCTCGACGCTGCCGGTGCGCCGGTCGGCGATGCGGTCGTTGAGATTTGGCAGTGCGATGCGAACGGGCGCTATCTTCACCCGGGCGATGCGCCTTTCCTCGGCGGCGCGCGCGACGCGGGATTCCAGGGCCGCGGGCGGATGGCTGCCGGAGCCGACGGGGCCTATCGCTTCCGGACGATCCGGCCTGTCGCGTACAGCGGGCGTGCGCCGCACATTCATTTCCGCGTCAGGCGCGCGGGCCGCGACGTGCTCACGACCCAACTCTATGTTGCGGGCGATCCGTTGAACGAACGCGACGGCCTTTACCGGCGCGAGCCGAACCGCGCGGCGTTGACCGCGGCGTTTGCGCCGGCGAACGGGATTGAGCAGGGCGCGCTCGCGGCGACGTTCGATATTCGCCTGGGCTAACGCGCGTACGAGCGCCTCCCTCTCCCGCAGGGGAGGGCTGACTTAGACGTCGATGTCTTTCGCGAATTGGGCGTGTTCCTGGATGTATTGGAAGCGCAGTTCCGGCTTCTTGCCCATCAGGCGTTCGACGAGGTCTTCGGTTTCTTGCTTGTCGTCGTCGGCGATGACCACCTTTAGCAGCGTGCGCAGACCCGGTTTCATCGTCGTCTCTTTAAGCTGGGCCGGCATCATTTCGCCCAGGCCCTTGAAGCGCGAGATTTCGACCTTCGCGTTCGCTTTGAACTCGTCCCTTAAGATCTGATCCTTGTGCGCGTCGTCCTTCGCGTAGAACGACTTGCCGCCATGGACGAGCCTGTAGAGCGGGGGCATGGCGAGATAGAGGTGGCCCTTGTCGATGAGCAGCGGCATCTCGCGGTAGAAGAATGTGACGAGCAGCGAGGCGATGTGCGCGCCGTCGACGTCGGCGTCGGTCATGATGATGACCTTGTCGTAGCGCAGGTCTTCTTCGCGAAAGCGGTCGCCGGTGCCGCAGCCCAGTGCTTGAATGAGATCGGCGAGTTCCTGGTTGGCGGCGAGTTTGCCCGCAGCCGCACTTGCCACGTTCAGGATTTTGCCGCGCAAGGGGAGCACGGCTTGCTTG
>JBKJZU010000076.1:0-2583 GCA_046715015.1 Micropepsaceae bacterium | reverse complement strand
GCGCGCCGCGCCTACGTCACCGAAATCGTCGAAACGGCGGCCGCCCGCCGCCCGAAGCTACCGGCGAACTGATGCGCCACACGTTCCACTGCATCGACGGCCACACGGCGGGCAACCCCGTGCGCCTTGTCGTGCAAGGCGCGCCCGACCTGCGCGGCGCATCGATGAGCGAACGCCGCCAAGATTTCATGCAGCGCTTCGACTGGATCCGAACCGGCCTCATGTTCGAACCGCGCGGCCACGACATGATGTCGGGCGGCTTCCTCTACCCGCCCACGACACCCGAAGCCGACGTCGGCATCCTCTTCATCGAAACGAGCGGCTGCCTGCCGATGTGCGGCCACGGCACGATCGGCATCGTAACGTTCGGCATCGAGAATGGGCTGATCGGCCCGCGGCAACCCGGCCGCTTCACCGCCGAAGTTCCCGCGGGTCAAATCGAAATCGCCTACGTGCAAGAAGGCGCGCGCGTCACGTCGGTCAAAATCCGCAACGTCCCAAGCTACCTCGCAGCCACTGGCATCGCGATCGACGTGCCGCGTTTAGGACCGCTGACCATCGACGTCGCGTACGGCGGCAACTACTACGCCATCGTCGAACCCCAAGGTGCGTACAATGGCATCGACGCTCTGGGCGCCGCGCGCATCCTCGAACTGTCGCCGATCGTGCGCCGGCTCGTGCGCGAAAAAATCGAGCCCGTCCATCCGCTGGACCCGACGATCAAAGGCGTCAGCCACGTGCTCTGGGCCGACGCGCCGAAAACAAACGGCGCCGACGGCCGCAACGCGGTGTTCTACGGCGACCGCGCGATCGACCGCAGCCCGTGCGGAACGGGAACCTCCGCGCGCCTCGCGCATCTGCACGCGAAAGGTAAACTCAAGGTCGGCGACACGTTCGTTCACGAAAGTTTCATCTTGAGCCGCTTCACGGGCCGCATCGAAGCCGAAACAAGACTGGGCCCCTACGCCGCAATCGTGCCCTCGATCGAAGGCTCGGCGATTGCCACAGGCCGCAACGAAATCTGGATCGACGACGAAGACAAGTTCGCACATGGTTTCCAGGTGGTCTGATGTGCGCAGTCCCCCTCCGCCAAGGCTCCGGGGGACACTCCTACGCCTAAACGCCTTCGTGCGTCTTACGCCCAAGTGGCGTAAGCCACCCGAAGCCGAAGGCGTAGGGTGGTGGAGCTAAGCGGGATCGAACCGCAGACCTCTTGAATGCCATTCAAGCGCTCTCCCAGCTGAGCTATAGCCCCTTGAACCAAGCGGTGCGCCGCTTTGGGCGGCGGCGCATTTTCAATATAGAACGACGGGAGACACGCGGCAAACGCTCGCGCTATTCCTTGTCGATGTCGTCCTTGTCGATGATGTCGGCCACGCTGTCGTCTTCGTCGACGCTTTCGATCAGCGTATCGTCGTCCTCGTCGTCATCGTCGTCGTCTGCCGCTATTTCCTCAAGATCGACTTCATCGCCGACGACTTCCGGCTTGTCCTCGTCCTTGTCCTTGTCTTCCTCGTCCTCGACGAGATCGGGGTCGGGCACGGTTTCGTCGTCGAGTGCGACTTCTTTAATTTCCTCGGCGCCTTCTTCCTCGTCCTCGGACTCGGCGGTCTTTTCTTTTTCTTCCGCGTCGTCATCATCGTCGTCACGTTCCTTGCGGACGACGGCGGCCTTCACGACGCTTTGTTCTTCATCGCGCGCGGCGCCCGCACGCTGCCGGCGAATCTTTACAAGTGCCTCCGGCGCGAAGGCGAAGCTGCACTTCGGGCAAACGATGGGACGTTTGCTCAAATCGTAGAACTTCGCCGCGCAGCTGGGACAAATGCGCTTGAGACCGATATCCGGAGCAGCCACCGGGTGATTTCCTAGACGTTTAAGGGGAAATTGGGGGCGTCCCATTGCCACGAAGCGGGCCGCCTGTCAAAGAGAAGTTGCGTCGCAAAACCGCACAATCACTCGCTCCAAGAGCCCCACCAAGCCTTTGACCGCAGAAGCCCAACCGGCCCCGCTCACCGCCCGTGCCTCAGGGCCGCTGAAAGGCCGCATCCGCGTGCCGGGCGACAAGTCGATCTCCCACCGGGCATTGATCTTGGGCGCGCTCAGCGTGGGCGAGACGGTGATCGAAGGCCTGCTTGAAGGCGAAGATGTGCTCAACACCGGCGCCGTCCTGCGGGCACTGGGTGCCGATGTGACGAAGAAGGGCGACCGCTGGCACGTCCACGGCTTCGGCGTTGGCGGCTTTGCCGAGCCTTCAACCGTCCTGGACCATGGCAATTCCGGCACCGGCGTGCGCCTGATGATGGGTGCGGTCGCGACGAGCCCGATCACCGCGACATTCACCGGCGACGCGTCTCTCCGCCGCAGGCCGATGAAGCGAGTCTTGGACCCGCTTGCCCTTTTCGGAACCGAGGCGACTTCGCGCGAAGGCGGCCGCTTGCCGATCACGCTGAAAGGCGCGCGCGAACCGATGCCGGTGACATACCGCCTCCCGGTCGCCTCGGCGCAGGTGAAGTCCGCGGTGCTTCTCGCGGGCCTGAACGCACCGGGCGAAACCACCGTCATCGAATCCGATGCGACGCGCGA
>JBKJZU010000075.1:0-2947 GCA_046715015.1 Micropepsaceae bacterium | reverse complement strand
AAGGGCGACAGCGACCAGATCGCGCTGCTGGTGAAGGTACAACTCTGGCCGCTCAAAACCTGGGACAGCCTGCTCGAACGCGCGCTCTATCAAGCCGAAAAACTGAACGACGCCGCCAAGCGCGATCCGAAGGCGCTGATCGTCGTGCGCACGCGTGCCGACCTCCAACAACTGATGGCGCGCCGCACGAAAGGAGAGCCGGTCGTCGGCGGCCTGCTCGCCATCGAAGGCGCGCACGCGCTCGAAGGCGAACTCGCGAACCTGCAAAAGCTCAAGGACGCCGGCTACCGCATGATCGGCCTCACGCATTTCTTCGACAACGAGCTGGGCGGCTCGCTGCACGGCGTGAGCAAAGGCGGGTTGAGCCCGTTCGGCGTTCAGACCGTGCACGCGCTGGAAGAAGCGGGCGTCATCGTCGACCTCGCGCACGCGTCCGAGAAGATCGTGGACGACGTCGTGCAGATCGCAACGAAGCCGATGGTGGTCTCGCACACCGGCGTACGCGGCGCCTGCAACTCGCCGCGCAACTTGAGCGACGCACACATGCGCGCGATTGCGGCGAAAGGCGGCCTCATCGGCATCGGCTACTGGGAAGGCGCCGTCTGCGACATCACCCCGGCCGGCGTCGCGAAGTCGCTGCGCTACGCGATCGACCTGATCGGCGTCGATCACGTCGCGCTTGGCTCCGACTACGACGGCACGACGACGGTGCGCTTCGACGCCGCCGAGTCGGCGGCACTGATCGACGCCATGCTGCAAGCGAAATTCACGGAAGAGGAAATCCGCAAGGTCGCAGGCGAAAACACGCTCCGCTTTCTGGCACAGGCGCTGCAGTAGCCGGAGCCGTTTGCTGCTATACTCGCCCCGATGATGTTCGTACGCGCCCTCGCGAGTACGTTGGTGCTCTTGGTGCTCGCAGCACCCTGGGCGCATGCGCGCGACGTGCAGATGGTCGTGAAGCAGACGAAGGCCGCGGCGGGCGGTGCGGCGCTCGACGAACTGAAGGCGATCCGGATCACCTACCGGCTCCGCCAAGCGGGGCTCGAAGGCACCGGCACGACACTCACGGATGTGCTGACCGGGCGCACTGTCACCCGCTTCGACCTTGGGCCGATGACGGGCGCCGAAGGCTTCGACGGCCGCCGTTCCTGGTTTCAGGATACCGCAGGCATCGTCACCGTACCTGAAGGCGGCGACCGCCGCGCGCAAACGGCTTCGGCGCAGTACCGAAACGCGCTCGCTTATTGGTACCCGGCACGCGCGCCACCGTCGCGTACCGCGTTTCGCGTCCAGTTGTTTCGCGGACGCATCAAAGAGGCGCTGGAGATCGCGCCGCAGGGCGGCCTGCCGTTCGAACTCTGGTTTGATGCCCAGACGAAGATGCTCGATCGCGTGATCGAGGTCGGTGCCACCGAAACGCGTACGACGATTTACGAGGACTATCGCCCCATCGGCGGGCTGTTGATCGCGCACAGGATCCGCGCGTCGAACGCGGCGGCGGCCTTCGGCTCGGAACGCGTGGTCACGAAGGTCGAACGCAACCCTTCCTTCGCCGAGGCTGAGTTCGCGCTCCCGCCGCCGCCGAAGCCCGACTTTGCGTTCATTGGCTCAGCCCGCACCTCGGTTCAGCAGTTCCGCTTCGTGAACAACCACATCTATCTGGATGTGAAGCTGAACGGCCGGCCGTTCGCATTGCTGCTCGATACCGGCGCCTCCAACGTGATCACGCCGACCGTCGCACGCGCCCTTCGCCTGCGTCCGGTCGGCGACGCGCGCGTCTGGGGTGCGGGCCAGTTCAGCGAGGCAGCAGCGTTCGTCCGCGTGGACACCATGGTCGCGGGCAATGTGCGCTTTCGCAATCAGCTGTTCGCCGTGGTGCCGCTCGAGGCGCTGGGCGAGATCGAAGGCGTACCGTTTCAGGGCATCATCGGTTACGAACTGTTCAAGCGCCTGACCGCAAAGATCGACTACGAAAAGCGCACATTGACGCTGAGCGACCCCGCCGCTTGGACGCCGGAGGGCGCTGGCACCGCCGTTCCGTTCGTCTTCAACGGCACGGTGCCTGAGATCGCGGGTGACATCGACGGCGTCGCGGGTTCGTTCGACATCGACACCGGCTCGCGCACGTCGGTCGGTCTCTACGGACCGTTCGTCCTGCGCCACGCTTTGCGTGCGCGCTTCACACCGTCGATCGAAACCGTCACCAGCTGGGGCTTGGGTGGGCCGTCGCGCGGAACCGTCGCGCGGGTGAAGCGCGTGCGGCTGGGCCCGATCGCGATCAACAACGTGGTGGTCGATATGTCGCGCCAAACGCAAGGCGTTCTCTCGCATGCCGCGCCGTCGGGCAGCATCGGCAGCGGCCTGCTGAAACGCTTTACGGTTACCTTCGACTATCCGCGTCAGCGCATTTACTTTGCACCGACGGCGCGGACCGGCGAGCGAGACGCTTACGATCGCTCCGGTCTTTGGATTAACCAGGGCACCGGCGGATTCAAGATCGTCAATATCGTCGATCGTTCGCCCGCCGCCGACGCCGGTTTGCGCGAAGGGGACACGATTTTGTCGGTAGACGGCGCGCCCGCCGCGTCGATGTCGCTAGGGAACCTGCGCGACCGCTTGCGCGACCAGCCGCCGGGAACCGAAATTCGCCTCACAGTATCACGCGAACGCCGCACCCTGGTCGTCCCCTTGCGGTTGCGCGACCAGATCTAATATTCACGCGCGCGATGTCGGCGCTCAAGCACGCGATGTTTGTCCCCAAGCGCACCTCGTGCGCGGGTTGTTTGTGGTCAAATTTGACCGTGTGCGCGCGATCACGAATGAAGAAAATCATGCCGCAACTGTGATCCTGTTGGAATTGTCAGTGTATGTTCATCTGGCGTAAGCATCGTGGAAGGTGCGGCCGGAATTTGGGGACAGTAAAACGGCCGAACCAATTGGGTAGGGG
>JBKJZU010000074.1:0-8599 GCA_046715015.1 Micropepsaceae bacterium | reverse complement strand
GCGCTCACGCGGCAGATGATGTGGCGCATGCTCGGCGCCGATCATCCGATGGAAGGGCATAAGATCGACAGCCGCGCGATCTATGCACGCGGGCGTCAGGGCGATGCTAAGGAAGGCGTGGTGTCGTTCCTGGAGAAGCGGCCGGCGGCGTTTCCCGACAAGGTGTCGAAGGACATGCCCGCGTTCTATCCGTGGTGGGACGATCGGAAATATTCGTGAGTCAGTCGAGCGCGACAGGCGCGGTTGCTTCGGCGATCGCGTCTTCGCGGGTGAAATCCCAGAGGCGCGTGAAGAAATAGAACGCGATCCAGAGGCTTGCGACGACGAACGGCACGATCAGGAGCGTGTTCAGAATGCCGATCCATTGCGCCATGAAGCCGTAGAGGAGCGCTCCCGGCGGGCCGCCCGCCATTTGGGAGAGTTGCAGGACCGACATCACGCGGGCCCGGTAGGCCGGCGGGGCCGCGGCCTGCACCATGCCGCGGTTCAACGCCATATTCGCGCCGGCGCCAATACCCCAGAGAAACATCAGGGCGACGAAAGCCCAAAACGGCGGTGCGAAGTAAGCGGCCGTGAACACGACGACGTTGTGCAGCGACAGCAGCATCATCAGCCGGCCTTGCCGGTGCACGGGCCGGATCTGTGCCATCGCGAGCGAGGACAGCGTCAGTCCCAACAAGAAAGCGGCAAAGACGCCCGCCAACGCCGCCGAGTCGCCCCGATAGACGTCGCGTACCAGCAGCGGGATGCCCACAAGGAACATGCCGTTGAACAGCGGACCCGGGATCGCAAGGTAGAGGATGATCGTGCGCAACCGCTCGTGGTCCCAGACCATGCGTATGCCGTCCGACGTCTCGTGCAGCAGACGCGATAGTTTGACCGGGACGTGGTCTTTGAAAGCGTGCGGGTTCACGAGCGGCACGCGCGAGGTCAGCACCGCGGCCGCCACCATGAACAGGGCCTGCATCGCAAGCAGCGGTACGGCACCGACCGTCGATGCGCTGGCCGCGAGGGCGGTGCCGATCAGTTGTCCGCCGAACATCGCAGAGACCGTCATTGCGGCGGTGCGTGCCAGTCCGAGCGAGGGTGGGACCACGTACGACAGCAGTGCATCGCGCGCCGGCATGACGAAGGCCGCGATGAAGGAACCAACCGTCAAGACCGCCGTTGCGGTCACGAAGGTGAGTCCGCCGGTCGCGATCACCATGGCGAGCGCGATCGGGATGACGGCGCCGGCGATTTGAAGACGCGCGATGTAGGCCGGCAATTGGCGTCCGTCGGCGGCTGCACCGCCCACCAGAACCAAGAACAGCATCGGCAGTTGGGCGAAGAACTGCGCGACCCCGACGCGCGCTTGGCTTTCGTTCAGTTCGTGCACGATGAGCCAAGCGAACACCACGCTCATCATGCCGCCCGCCATGAAGTGAAGGGCTTGCGCGGTCAGGTAGGTCGTCGGGATTTGGGACCGCGTGTTCTCGCTCACGCCGTCCCCGTGTCGTGCTTCAGGGCCGCAATGTGCCAGATCCTCGTCCGGGTGAGGAGCCAGAGGATTACGAGCGCCATGAGGCCCGCGGGCACCAGCGTGGCGTCGCGGGGGCCAAGCGCGTGGGCGACGAAACCGATGAGAAGCGCACCTGCGGACATGCCGCCGGTGAAGCCCAATTGGTAGAGCGAGAGTATGCGCGCGCGATGGGCGGGCGGCGCGTATTCCTGCACCGTCGTGCGCGACATCGACATCATGACGCCAGCACCCAAGCCCCAGGCGAAGACGAGCGCGTAGAGCACGGGAAGAGGTGCTGGGATGCTGATGAAGGTTAGGATCAGCGCGCCGTTTGAAACCGCGATGACGATCAAGCGGCCGCGGTTCACGATGTTGCCGATGCGGCTGATCACCATCGAGGACAGGATCGAGCCGCCCCAAAATGCCGCCTGCACCGTCGAGTACTGCAGCACGGTGCCGCCGAATTCGGAACGCAAGATCAACGGCACAAGAACGAGAAAGGCGCCAACGAACAGGACGCCGATCGCGAGCGTCAGCACGTTGATAGGCAGCAGCTGTTCGGAGTTTGCAACTTCGCGCAGGCCCGCGGTGATGCGTTGCAGCTGTGTCCCTTCGCTGGTGTGGGCGTGGTCGGTGTGGCGGGTCGACGGGGTCATCTGATAGGCGGTGTAGATGCCGACGAGCTGCGCTACGGCTTGCAGCAGGATGATCGGTGCGGCACCGGTGACCGCGGCAAGGCTTGCGCTCAACATGCCGGCGATCTGACAAAAGAACGTGACGCCGATCGTGGTCGTGACCGCGCGTTGGATGCGCGTGCGATCGTCGCCCAGAACGTCGCCCAGCATCGCTTCGCGCGCGGGCAACGTGAACGCGGTGATCGCGCCCATGACGAGGCCGTAAGCAATCAACCACTCGAAGCGCAGCGCGCCGCTCCACACGACCGCCGCAAGTACGACGGCCGGGATCAGCGCCAGGGTGTGGCAGCGAATCAGGAGATGGCGGGTGTCGGACTGATCGGCGATGTTGCCGCCGAAGAGCAGCAGTAGCATCGACATGAACGTCAACGACATCTGCGCAATGCCGACCTGGACCTCGGTGCCGTGTAGGACGGTCGTCACCAGATACGTGAACATCACCATCTGGATGCCCATCGCCAAGAACCACGCGCCGCCTCCGGCGAGGTACCACGAGAATTGCGAGCCGTTGGCGGGTGTGGACATATGGGTCGAAGGCCGGAACTGGTGTGATCACGGTTACCAGGTGAGCCCTTGGTCCCCAAGCCCGTTCGGCGGGGGATGCAGTTCGGCTGGAACTTTGACGCCGAGGGCGAACGTGGTAAGCGACACACCGACGGTGATTTACTCTTTCGCGGGCGCAGCGCATGCGGACAGAATGGATGCTCGCGCGGCCCAGGAGTTGTGGCTAGGACTAAATGAAGCCCGTCATTCTCATCGTACTCGGCTTTTCGACACTGCTCGTTCTTGTGAGCGTGCTCGTGCCTGTGGCGCGGCGGCTGCAAGTGCCCTTTACAGTGTTGCTGGCGGTCGTCGGCTCGATCTTAGGCTTTGCACCCTATTTGAGCGGCGGCGAGTTGGGATCGTTCCAGGTCGTGATCGACGCGCTGGGTTCGCTGCAGATCCCGCCTGAGGGTTTCCTCTACGTCTTCCTACCGCCGCTCTTGTTCGCGGGTGGGCTGACCGTCGACGTGCGGCGGCTGTTCGACGACATCTGGCCGGTGCTCGTGCTGGCCGTGGTCGCGGTCTTTATGTGCATGGTGGCGGTTGGGGTGACGTTGAACCTCATCACCGGCACGTCGCTGATGCTGTGCTTGCTGCTCGGGTCGATCGTGGCGACTACCGATACCGCCGCGGTGCTCGGCATCTTTCGCGACATCGGCGTGCCCAGCCGTTTGTCCGTGATCGTGGAAGGCGAGAGCCTCTTCAACGACGCGGCCGCCATCGCCGTCTTCGTTGTGATCTTGGAGGTGATTACCGGGCACGGCGAGGCGAACCTGGGTGCGGGCGCGTTCGAGTTCGCCTGGGGCTTCGTGGGCGGCCTGATCTTCGGTTACATCATGGCGTGGCTGTCCGGCTTCTTGATCAGCCAATTGCGGGGTGCCGCGGTCACCGAAATTACGATCTCGGTTGCGTGCGCCTACATGACGTTCGTGGTTGGGCAATCGTTCCTCCACATCTCCGGTATCATCGCCGTGGTGACAGCGGCGATGGTGTTCGCCACCGACACGCGCACGCGGCTTTCGCCCGGCACGTGGGAGACGCTGCAGATGACGTGGCGGCAGCTCGAATTCTGGGCGACGTCCCTCATCTTCATCTTGGCCGCGATGCTGGCGCCGCGCATGCTGGGCGACGTGCAGTGGGCTGATGGGGTTGCGATTGCGGCCTTGTTCTTGGCGGCGCTTGCGGCGCGCGCGATCGTGTTGTGGGTGCTGTTGCCGATGCTGTCGTGGTTCGGCCTCTCGCAGCCGATCTCCAAAGAGTACAAGGTCGTGCTCTGCTGGGGCAGCTTGCGCGGCGCAGTCACGATCGCGCTAGCGCTGCTCGCGGCCTCGGAGATCAGCGGCGGCGTCTCGTATGGCGCGGAGTTGACCCCTGAAGCACGGTTCATCTTCGTGATGGCGATGGGCTATGTGCTCGCGACGTTGCTGATCGCAGCGCCGACGCTGCGCCCGCTGATGAAGTTCTTGAAGCTCGACAAGCTGTCGCCGGAAGAGCGTCTGGTGCGCGACCGGGTGATGGCGCTGTCGCGCGGACGCGTGCACGAAGGCTTGGTGCAGGTCGCACACACGCTGGGCCTGTCCCAAGCGTTGGTCCAGCAGACCAATCCGTACGCTGCTCAAGCGGACGCAGCCGGCGGCAAGCTCACGCGCGACGATCTCGTGCTCGCGGGGCTGATCGTGGTTGCGAACCGCGAAACGGAATTGAGTTTGGAATACCTGCAGCGCGGGCTCGTCGGCCGGAAGGTGGCCGAGCGGCTGCGTGCGGATGCGGGGCGCGTGCTCGACGGCGTCAGACTGTCGGGTAATGTCGGGTATCTGTCGGCGGCGCTCGGCAATCAAAAGCTGACGCGCAGCGTCAAGATGGCGTTATGGCTGCAGCGGAATTTCGGCTGGAGCGGACCGCTGGCGGAAGAGATCGCGAACCGGTTCGAGCTCTTCTTGGTGAAGGAATTGATGCTGCGCGAGTTGCTGGCGTTCGCCGACGCGAAGGTCGCGCAGTTGATCGGTAAGCACGCGACATACACGGTGAAGGAAGCGCTCGAAGGCCGAATGCAGGCGATCAGCGGCGCGATCGCGGCACTGGACCTGCAGTATCCGGATTTCACCAAGGCGATGCGGACGCGGTATCTGGAGCGCCTCGCGATCGGTCTGGAAGAGGCCGAGTATCGCGGCCAGCACGAGCAATCGCTGATCTCGAGCGAAGTGTTCGAGAGCTTGGAGGAGGATCGCGCGTTGCGCCGTCAGGTGGCGTCGTCGCGGCCGTCGCTGGACCTCGGCTTGAAGCTGACCGAAATGTTGGCGAAGGTGCCGATCTTTGCGGGACTGAAAGAGGATCAAATCGCGCGCTTGGCGCAGATGCTGACGCCGGAGCTGTTCACGCCGGGCGAGCGCATCATTCGTGCAGGCGATCAGGGCGACAAGATGTATTTCATCGCGTCGGGCATCGTCGATGTGCTGGTTGTGCCCGATCCGGTGCGGCTGAAGACCGGCGACTTCTTCGGCGAGATGGCGCTGCTCAACGACAAGCCGCGCAACGCGGACGTCGTGTCGGCGGGTTATACGAACATGCTGGTGCTCAAGCGGCGCGATTTCGACGCGTTGCTCAAAGCGCACGCCGGATTGCGCGAGAACATCGAGGCGATCGCGCGCAAGCGCGAGGCGGCGAACACGCGGCCTCAGACGGCAGCAGGGAAGTGAGCGTGACTTCGCCCGATGGGACGCGAATCTGACCTACGACTTGCGCCTCTGACGGCTACGACCCGTTTGAGGCGACCACGTTCCCGGACGCGACCACCGAGCAGCTCGTCACAACGATCGTCGATACGGTCGCCTCGAAGCGCAAGCGCAGCAACCAGTTGATCGTAAACACCTACGACGTGATGGACCGGCTTGTCAGAGGGGGCACTTTCAGCGTTGACGAAGCGCCTGCCCGTCCCAATCATCCTCCCGCTTGCGGGGGGAGGATGAGAGATGCTGGTGCGTCGCCGTAAGGCGTGAGGTATGATCGGCGCCTTCGATCGAGCGAGGGATGTCCCATGCTGAAGAAAAGCCCCGTGCTCCATGCGTTTGTTGCGGCCGGACTGTCGTTTTGCCTGATGTCGCCGGCCGACGCGGAGAAGCTGTCCGTCAGTCTCGGACAAGCGCCGCCGGGCACCGTCGATACGTTCGAGGTCGAAGCGCGAAATCAATCGTGCGACCAGCCGCAGGACTTCAAGTTCGTGCCGCGAAACCTGCCCTGGCTCAAGCTCGTCAACGGCAGCGCGGTCAAGGGAATCGCGCGCGGCCGCTCGAAGAAACTCGTGGCGCGCATCGACCTCGCGGGTCTGAGCCCCGGGCTATATTCCGGCCGGCTCGACGTCGTCTGCGAAACCTGCGGAGCGCCTACGCTGACGCGGTGCCGGATCGACACCGAAACGATCGCGGTCGAAGTCGAGGTCGTGCAGCGCGGTGCGCGCGTGAGCGGCGGGGCGCCGTCCGCAGTTCGTGCGGTATCGGACTGAAGCCGTCTCCGGAAGCCTTGAGGGCCACCGAAAACGAGGCGGCCCGGCTAGAGGCCCGGCCGTAACGCACTCAAGTTGCCGTTGTTAGTGCTTAAAGCGCACCGTCATGCCGATCATCTGCGGTTCGCCGACGAAGGTGCTGATCGTGCTCGTGCCGGTCGGCACAGCGCAGCCAGGCCCTGGAGGACAAACCGCCGAACCTTGCAGCGGCGCGTCGAACGCGGTGTTGATGTACTTCTCGTCGAACAGATTGCGGGCAAAGAACTCGACGCCCAACCAGTCGTCGTTGGTGTAGAGGCCGAGCTTGAGGCCGAAGACCGCGAACGCCTCCTGGACCTTGCGTGGGTCGAGGTTCGAGCCTGTGTTCATCTCGCTCTGCCAACGGCCGTCCATGTGGAAAGTGAACAGCATGTCGCCGAAGACCGGCATGTCATAGTCGACGCCGCCGGTGATTGTGAACTCCGGCGAATGCGTGAGCTGGGCGTCCTTAAGCAGGAACAGTCCGCGATTCAGCGCCAAGAACGAGCCCGGAATGGTCAGGTCGCCGATGTCGCCATAGTGCGCATCGGTGTACTGAACGGCGAAGCTGGTGCTGAAATTGTCGGTCATCCGCCAGTAGGTTTCGACCTCGACACCTTGGCTGATCACTTCCGGCACCGAGGTCACGATGAACGAAATCCCGGTGAACGTGTTCAGCTGGAAGTTCTCAAAATCCTGATAGAACAACGCGGTGTTGACCAAGAAGCGCCCGTCTGCGAACGACGATTTCAGGCCGAGTTCATAAGCATCGACGAACTCCGCCGGGAAGCTCGTGTCGGGTCCGCGAACAGTCTGCGGACCGGCGCCCGTGGGAACCAGCGCAAATCCGGGGCCGGGGCCGACAGTGTTGGGACCGGCACCGGAAACGATCGAGCCGTTGGCATCGGCGAAGGAGCGATCGAGGTTGAAACCGCCGGCCTTGTGACCGCGCGAATAGGTCGCATAGCTGTTCAAGTCCTCCTCAATCTCCCAGGCCAGCGTCAGAATGCCGGAGAATTCGTTTTCTTCCCGCTCTTGATGATGCGGCGTCGTCGCCGTCAACACGTCGAGCGCGTGGCGCGCGCCCGGCAGACACGTCAAGCCGACGAGACCCGCCAACCCGCCTGCGCCCGCCGCCGGATTGAGGCCAAGGTCGGCTTCAATCGTTGCACAGCCGGCACCGCCAGGGCTGCGATAGACGGCGTCGAAGATCTTGGTTTCGGACGTGTAGCGCAGGCCGACCGTCAAATCCAAGGTCTCGCCGAGGTGGAAGATGTTGTGCGTGAAGATCGCAAATGTTTCCGCGTTCTGCGTGTACCGATCGTCGCCGCCAAGGCCGCCGGGGATGTTGGGCGTGTAAACCGGGGTCGTGCCCGGATGCCCGAAGAAGGCGCCGAGGGCGCCTCTGAGCGACGTGAACGGCGGAACGCCGATGTCGGTATTGCCAATGCGATGCAAACTGAGGAAGCGCTCCATCTCCGTGCCGCTGGACAGAGTCGAATGGCGCGTAATGTTCTCGTCGGCATAGTAGCCGCCGAACAACCAATCGACCCAGTCAAGCTCGCCGGTGAGCCGCATTTCGTGCGTCATGGTCTTGAACTTGGTCAAGTTCTGGCCGTCATCGGCAAAGTAAATGATATCGGCGCCCGAGAAGTCAGAATCTTGGGCGTAGATTGTCTCCCAATCCCGGTACGATGTGATCGAGGTCAAGCTCGCGTTGCCGAAATTCCAGTTGAACTCGCCGGAGACGCCTTGATCGTCGATGTCACTGTTGGTGGAACGGTTGCCGAAGCCGACTTGTTCGTCGACCTGGTTGGACGTGGACTGGCCCTGAAACGGCGCTTCCAGGTAGTTGATGATCGCCGGCGCCGAGGTGTCCGGGAACGCTATCGATGGCGCACGTCCGTTGCCGCCGGGGAAGATCATGACCGCCGAACAGCATTGGTCGTCGCGCCGCGACACGTCGGCGATCAGACGGAAGTCGAGGTCCGGCGTCATCTGCCAGAGCATTTGGCCGCGGACGCTAAAATAGCTCTTGGCATTGGCGTCATAAGCATCGGGCCGGCCCGGGTTGAGGTCGATGAATCCCTCCTGCTCGTGACGCGTCGCAAACACACGGAAGGCGAGCGTGTCGGAGGCGGCGAGGTTGACGCTGGCCTTGCCGACATATTGATCGAACGACCCGATCGTGAATTCAGCTTCGTACTCGTTGCCTTCGAAGGTCGGGCGCTTGGTGATGACGTGAATTATGCCGGCCGACGTGTTGGGGCCGAACAGCGTGCCTTGCGGTCCGCGCATAACTTCGATGCGCTCGATCTCGCCCAAGTCGCCGAAGGCGACAGC
>JBKJZU010000073.1:0-2926 GCA_046715015.1 Micropepsaceae bacterium | reverse complement strand
ACGGGCAGCTTGCGACGTTCAAGGCGCATGAACGGCCGCACGGTAAACGCACGTATCCTTGCTATCGCTGTCTCTATCCCGAGGCACCGCCTGCCGGCACGGTGCCGTCGTGCACGGAAGCCGGAATCCTGGGCGCGCTTGCGGGCGTGATGGGAACGCTACAGGCGCTCGAAGCGCTCAAGGAACTTTTGGGTATCGGCGACACGATGGCGGGGCGGCTCACGCTCTATGACGGGCTTGGCGCCACATTCCGGACCGTCAAGGTGAAGCCCGATCCCGCCTGTGCGCTTTGTGGACCGGACGCCAGTTTGCGTGATCTGTCGCACCATTCTGCGACAGAGGCTGCGTGCACCCCCTAGCGCGGGCGGGCCACCAAGCGTATTTCTCGCGGCCCTTTTTCTTGAAACCGGTGGTGTCATGACTGCGCCCAAGTCTGGACGCAAGATGAGGCCTCGCTTCGCGGAGCGCTTGCTTACGCACGAAGCCGAGGCCGAAGCGTTGCCCGAGGTCGCGCGGGCCGTCCGCGTGCCCGGCACGCCTTTCGCGTTCTTGGCGTTTCTGGTTTCGCGGCACTATCGGGCGCGCCTGGCGGCATTCGTGTTCTTGGCGGGTTTGTCGACCGCGATCGAGGCGATGAGCCCCTATGTGCTCAAAGGCATCATCGACACGTTGACGAAAGCCGCCGCGGCCGGAACGCAGGAATGGGGCCCGGTCGTGCTCTATCTCGTGCTGTTCGCCACTGTTTGGTATGTGCCCGCGGTGATCGTGCGTTTCGCCGAGGCGATCGACATCTACATGAGCCCGCGGATGCGTGCGCTCGCGCAGAAATATTTGTTCGCCTATTTGATGGGGCACAGCCCGCGATACTTTCAGGAGAACTTCGCGGGCAAGCTTGGGCAGAAGGTGAAGCAGGCGGGGCAGGCGACGGTCTCGTTGCTCAGCATTGTTGCGTTCGACAGCGTGCGTATTGCGGTGTTGCTCGCGGTGGGCGGCGTTTTGCTCGCGGTGCAGAATGCGACCTATGCGCTGCTGCTGTTCGCGTGGGTGGCGGTCTATCTCGTGGTCGTGACCTGGCTGGCGCGGCGGTGCGTGCAACTGTCGAAGGCGTTCTCGGACGAGGTGTCCACGTCGACGGGCCGGTTGATCGACGCGATCGCGAATGCCGACTTGGTGCGTGCGTTCGCGCGGGCCGCGTTCGAGCGGCGGTTCTTGTCGCGCTTCCTCGCCGACGAGATGAATGCGTCGCAGTCGCTGCGCTGGTTCCTGGTCGTCATGCGCGTTTTCATGTCGAGCGCGATGCTCGTTCTTTTGATGGGGCTCATCGTTTTGGCGATGCGTGATACGCTCTCGGGCGCGATCACGGTCGGCGCGTTCACGATGATCTTCTTCTTAGGGACCATGATCGCGCGGTCGGTACAGGAGTTGTCGTACCGGATGCTCGACTTTTTCGAGCAGTTGGGCACGCTTGCCGAGGCGCTCGACCTCGTGACGCAGGTGCACGAGATCGTCGACAAGCCCGGTGCGACGCCGCTCAGCGTGGCCAAGGGCGAGATCGTGTTCGAAAACATCTCCTTCGCGCACGCGGACGGGCACCCGGTTTTCGAGGGGCTGAACCTGCGCATCAAAGCGGGCGAGAAGGTGGGGCTTGTCGGCAAGTCGGGCGCCGGAAAATCGACGCTCGTGAAGCTGCTGCGCCGCCAGTTCGAGCCGCAGGGCGGGCGCATCCTGATCGACGAGCAGAACGTTTCCGACGTGACCTGGGATTCGGTCAACGAGGCGATCGCCGAAGTGCAGCAGATGCCCGGCGTCTTCCACCGCCCGGTGCGCGACAACATCCGCTACTCGAAGCCTGACGCCGACGAGCGCCTGGTCGTCTCCGCCGCGAAGGACGCGCACGCGCACGACTTCATCTCGAACCGCGAGGCGGGCTACGACACGATCGTGGGCGAGCAGGGGATCAAACTTTCGGGCGGCGAGAGGCAGCGCGTCGCGATCGCGCGGGCCCTGGTCAAAGACGCGCGGATCCTGGTGCTCGACGAGGCGACGTCGTCGCTCGATTCGGAGAGCGAACATCTGATCCAAGAGGCGCTGTTCGAGCTGATGCGCGGGCGGACGGTGATTGCGATTGCGCACCGGTTGTCCACGATCGTGGGCATGGATCGCATCGTCTATCTGGAGAGCGGGCGCATCGTGGAGCAGGGCAGCCACGCGGAGCTACTGGCTCGCGGCGGGCCTTACGCGCAGCTTTGGAACCGGCAGGTCGGCGGGTTTATCGACGCGGCCTGAACGTTAAGGGTTGGCCTTTCTTCTGCTTCGTTTTGATTTCGGCGATCGTGGTTTCGATGGCGCGCAGGCGTTCGGGGCCGGTCGGGTGGGTGGCTGCGACCGATTTTGCCTTCATGGTTTCGTTCAGCCGTTTCCAGAAGCCCGCCGCCGCGTCGATATCGTAGCCGGCGCGCGCCATGAAGTAGAGGCCGGCGTAGTCGGCTTCCTTTTCGTATTGGACGGAGAACGGGCGGTTGATGGTCGCCGCCACGGCGGTGCCGATTGCCGATTTCGCGAACGCGTCGAGCAGCGTTCCTTGTGCCGGCTTTGCGGACTTCACCAGTTCGAGATGGCGCAAGACGTTGTGCGCGAGTTCGTGGCCCAGAATGAGCGCCACTTCGTCGTCGGCGTTGGTCAATTCGAAGAGGCCCGACGTGATCGCCAGGACGTTGCCATCGGCTGCCGCATTGATGTCGGGGCTGCGCACGAGAAGCGTCGGGAATTCGCACACCGTGTCGGGCGTGATGGCGGCCTCGTTGCCGTCTTTGAGTTTGAGGCGGACGGCGCCTTGTTTGGCGGCGGTCGCGGCGCGGGCGATGTAGCGTTCGGTGGCGCCTTTGCCTTCGCCGACCGGCTCGCCGTTTACGTGCGTGATGATCGT
>JBKJZU010000072.1:0-2841 GCA_046715015.1 Micropepsaceae bacterium | reverse complement strand
CTTTGATCGCGGCGCTTTCATTCATCAGATTGTTCGCTTCGGCCGCGCCTATCGCGAAAACGCGAATCTCGCCGTCGAGCGCGGTGGTGCCTGCGTTCAGCCTGTCGATCGCTGCTTGTGCCCTTTGCATCGCGGCCGGCGGCGGGGCCGGGCTCGCCATGATTTCGCCCTTGGCTATGCGGTAGAGCGCGCCGTCGCCTGCCAGGCGCTGACGGATTTCGGACAGGCTGGCGTTGCGCGCCGAGATCTCGCCTTGGATCGAGATCAGCCGGCTGCGCAGCAGTACGATGCGTTCGCCCTGCGGCGTGCCGCTCGAAGCTGCAGGCGCAATCGGCACCGGCGTGAAGAAGGACGTTCCGGCTTTCGGCAGGACCGTGGGGGCCGACACCGTCGGGTTTGGTGGCTTTTCCGGAAACAGCGTGCCCGTCATTGTGGAGCAGGCGGTGAGTGCGGCGCACATGCCAATCACAGCGATCGTGCGCGCGTGGGTCTTGGTTCTCATGCGGATGGCGCCCCAGACATTAGATCCGGGCGCGAGGCATCAAGAACCCTGCGCCCTGGAGATTCGCTTCAACCATTCAACTGGGGCGACAATACGTCAGACCGCAGGCCTTGCAATGCGCGCAAAGGGCCGCGTGCGGCCCTTGCATGCGGACGTTCGCCGCACTAAGTTCCGCGCCTTCTTGCCAGGGACCCGGCGGTTTTCCGTCCCTTGAGCATTGACGGCAGGCACCCGTAGCTCAGCTGGATAGAGCACCAGACTACGAATCTGGGGGTCAGCGGTTCGAATCCGTTCGGGTGCGCCAGTTTTACAATCAGTCGCGAACACGCCAGACAAGCGGTTCATTCAATGGAGTTGCTCGTCCGCGTGGTACTTCTGCTGCGCTCCAAACAACATCACGACGCTGATAGCGCCCACGATCGCTCCGACATTGAGCGACCCCACGACGAGCGTATAGACGATATTGCCTAGCGGCATTCCGATGATTGCGGCCGACACAGCGAAGCAAACGCAAATCGCCAGCCAAAGTGCTGCACCTGCGAGCGCCAACATGGTCTTAGACTCCTCATTCGCCGTTCCGTCAGACAACGGGCGAACCCCTGTTTTTGTTCCACGAAATCTCGTCAGGGAACCATCGCGCATGGTTGGTCGTTATTCGTTTCGTTGAAGAACGGCTGAAAACCGGCGAGATTGCGCCGTTGGTCGTTCGTCACATTATTGTTGTTGACCAGTGTGCCCACGGGGTCATGCGGCGAACGGCGGCGAGGGGGTTATGATCGCATACGGACTGCAGAGGGACTGCCCGTGGGGACTTTGACTGGAACGAGAACCGTCAAGCTCATCGCTGTGATGGCGATTGCGACGATGGTTTCGGCGTGCGTCACGCCGAAGGATTTCGATACTGGCGGCTCTATTCGCGCGATGAATACGACCACCAGCGAATTGACGACGCCGCAGACGGTCTATTTCGCGACCACGCGCTGCAACGACAAGCTCGACGCCGGTCCGCCGGAGTCCGCCGACGAGATGTACGCCAAGCGCTGCTGGGACGTCGCGCTGAAGCAAGCCGAAATGACGCGCCTCACGTTCGGTCTGTCGGAAGGAGCGGGTGTCACGTGCGGCACAGTGCAGGTCAGCGTCGAGCCGTTCTCCGCATCGCCCGAGGCCGTGACGAAGATCGAGAATGTGCCGGTCAGTCACGACTGCACCGGCAACTTCGCCAAGCTGCGCGACGCGGTTTTGGCAACGGCGTGCCGCTGCGCACTGATCTTTGTGCACGGCTACAACACGACATTCGCGTTCGGTGCCAAGCGCATGGCGCAGCTGCAGGCTGACTTGAAATATGAAGGCCGGCCGATCCTCTTCAGCTTCGGTGCTGCGGGCCGCCTCGACGACTATATCAACGACACCGAAGCGGCCGAACTTGCGTCCCCAGCGCTGCACGAATTGATAGCGGCGCTTGCGAGTGCCGGTGTCACGATCGACCTCATTGCCCACAGCATGGGCGCACGCATCGCGTTGCGCGCTATGTATGACTCCAATGCCCCGAAACTGCGCTACGTGATATTGGCCGCGCCGGACATCGATCCGGCAGCCTTCCTGCGCCTGACGGAGAAGGCGCTCCCACGCACGCAGCGCCTCACAATCTACACCTCGAAATTCGACGTCGCGATGTCGGCCTCCGTCGCCTTTCACAACGGCCGCCAGCGCGTTGGCGAAGGCATGACGGCCAAGGTCGCGGACAAACTCGCCGGCGCCGAAATCGTCGACGCCACACAGCGCGCAACCGATCCCTACGCGCACTCCTACTTCGCCGAGTCGCGCGTCATGCTCAACGACATCCGTGGCATCCTCGCGGGCAAGTCGGCGCAAGACCGCAAGCCGCTGATTTGCAACTCCGCGGGCCCCAAGTCCGTTGTAGCCTGCACCATGCCGTGCCCCGAAGGCGCGAAGTGCGGCCCCAACTGGTACGCCCGCTTCGTCCACTGGCTGCTCGATTGAAAGACCGATCTTGGAACCACTTCAAAGCCTTTCGCTGCGCGTGCTTCGCGTTCTGACAGTCGCAGCGTTTGTGCTTGGTGCCGCTTTCGCCGCCGGCGTCATCTGGTACCACGCACCGGCGGGCAAGCTGATCAACGGCGCGCTCGCGTTGGCGTGGTTCGCCTTCGCGCTCGCCTGTATCGCCGTCTACGTACGCCGCAAAGACTGGCGCGCGCTTACGGCGGTTGCCGCGCCGTTCGCGGTGATCCTGATCTGGTTCATTCTCATCCAACCTACGAACGACCGCACCTGGTCGCCGGAGATGGCGCGCCTGCTCACCTATACGCGCGACGGCGACA
>JBKJZU010000071.1:0-3630 GCA_046715015.1 Micropepsaceae bacterium | reverse complement strand
TCGCGTCTATAAGGCCTATCTCGTCTTCGCGGATCATTGCACCGTCTGCGGACTGGACTTCCGCTTCGCCGATGCCGGTGACGGTCCCGCCGTGTTTGTGATCTTGATCGCCGGCGCTTTCATCGTCACATGCGCGCTAATCGTCGAAGTGAACTTCAGCCCGCCCTACTGGCTGCACGCGCTCCTTTGGCTGCCGCTCACGATCGGCGTGTGTCTCGCGCTATTGCCGCCGTTGAAGGCGACGCTGTTCGCGTTACAGTATCGAACTCAAGCCGGCGAACGCCGCTAACACGCGAGGTTCCTCAATGACCGTCGTCATCCGCCCCTTCAATCCCACCGACGCCGAAGTCTGCGGCACGATCTGCTACCAGGCGTTCCACAAGATCTCGACGGCGCACAGCTTCCCGCCGGACTTCCCGACCGCGGAGGCGGGCATCGGCTTCATGAAAATGTTGGCCGCGCACCCCGAAGTTTACGGCGTTGTCGCCGAGGTGGACGGCCGCATCGCGGGCAGCAACTTCTTGTGGGAGCAGTCGCAGGTCGCGGGCATCGGCCCGATCACGGTCGATCCGGAGGCACAGAACGCGCAAGTCGGCCGAAGCCTGATGGAGGCCGTGCTGAAGCGCTCCGCGGAGAAAGGCTGGCCCAGCACGCGTCTCGTGCAGGCCGCCTATCACAACCGCTCGCTCAGCCTCTACACGAAGCTCGGTTTCGATCCGCGCGAACCGCTGTCGGTCGTCCAAGGCGCGCCCCTGAGCAAGAAAATCCCGGGTTACGCCGTGCGCGCTGCGACCGCGGAGGATCTCGACGCTTGCAACCGCCTCTGCAGCACCGTTCACGGTCACGACCGCACCGGCGAAGTCCGCGACGCGATCAGGCGCGGCACGGCGACGGTCGTGGAACACGGGGGCCAGATCACGGGTTACGCCACCTCGATCGGCTTTTTCGGCCACGCCGTCGGCGCGACGAACACCGAGCTGAAAGCGTTGATTGGTGCCGCGCCCGACTTCATGGGTCCCGGCATGCAGGTGCCCACGCGCAACGCCGACCTGCTGCGCTGGTGCTTGGAGAATGGCTTGCGCATCGTGCAGCCGATGACGCTGATGAGCCGCGGCTTCTACAATGAACCGAAGGGCGCTTTTTTGCCCTCGGTCATATTCTGAAGTGTTTCGACCGCTTCCCGTTTTGTCCGCGCTGACTTTAGCCGCGCTTGCCCTCCTGATCGCACTCGGCGTTTGGCAGCTCGAACGCCGCGAAGAAAAGCACGCACTGCTCGACCGCATCGCCGCGCGTGCGAACGCCGCTCCCGCGCCAGTCGAAATCCTGCTCGCGACCGGCGACGACTTCGCAGCGCACCGCAAGGCGACGGCGCTGGGCATTTTCGATCACGCCAAAGAAGTCTACGTCTACGCACCGCGCACCGACGGCGGCCCCACGCGCCAAGGTAAGAAGGTCGTGACGCCGTTCGCGCTCGCGTCTGGCGGCACGATCATCGTCGACCGCGGTTGGGTCAACGAGGCGTGGCCGAACACCGACAAAAGCCTGCCCGAGCCAGAGGGTGAGGTTGAGGTGACAGGTGTGCTGCGTCCGTCGTCGCAGCTTGGCGCCTTCACTCCACCGCCGGATACGGCCAAGCGTACGCTCTATGCGCGCAACAGCAGCGAGATCTCGAAGCTGGCTGGCGTCGACATCAAAAGCCGGTTGATCCTGGAAGCGACCACCCGTATCGGAAACCCCGAACCGCTGCTGGCGAAGCTCGACATCCCTGACAACCACCTGAACTACGCGCTGACCTGGTTCTCGCTTGGCCTTGTGCTTTTGGTCATATACTTCCGCTACCACTTTATGCGCGGCCGCTTGAAGTTCAGCCGATGAGATATGTCAGCACGCGGGGCCAATCGCCCGCAGTCTCGTTCGAAGACGTCCTGCTGTCCGGCCCTGCGCCCGACGGCGGCCTCTACGTGCCGGAAACCTGGCCGCACCTCGACCTCGAAAGCTTGAATGGTCTGAGCTACGCCGATTTGACAGCGAAGATCGTGATGTTGTTCGCAGGCGCGCCCGCGTGGAACGAAGCGATTACCCGCCACGCCCGCGCGGCATATGCAAAATTCGACGATCCGCGCGTCGCGCCGTTGCGCACAATGGAAGGCTGCTGGCTGCTGGAACTGTTCCACGGACCGACGCTCGCCTTCAAAGACTTCGCGCTTCAGCTCTTAGGCCCGTTGATGAACGAAGCGCTCGCGCGCCGGGGCGAACGCGCGCTTGTCGTTGCAGCAACCTCGGGCGACACCGGCGCGGCCGCGGTCGCCGCACTCGAAGGTCAGCCGAACGTCGACCTCTTGGTCCTGCACCCGAAAGGCCGCATCTCGGACGTTCAGCGCCGCCAGATGACGACGTCGAAGGCTGCGAACGTCCGTAACGTCGCCGTCGAGGGCACGTTCGACGACGCGCAGGCGCTCGTGAAGCAGCTCTTCACCGACCATGCCTTCGCGCGCGAACATCGCCTCGCCGCGATCAATTCGATCAACTGGGTCCGTATCGCGGCGCAAGCCGCCTACTACGTCTCGACCTGCCTCGCCCTTAAAGAGCTTCGCGCGCCGCTCACGTTCGCAGTCCCGACCGGCAATTTCGGCGATGTGTTCGCGGGCTACGTCGCCAAGAAGATCGGCGCACCGGTTAAGCGCCTGGTCGTCGCCACGAACGCGAACGACATCCTCGCCCGTGCAATCCGAACGGGCGTCTACGCGCGCGGGCAGGTGCACGCCACTATCTCGCCGGCCATGGACATCCAGGTCGCGAGCAACTTCGAGAGGTTATTGTTCGAGGCGCACGGTCGCGATGCGACGAAGACCCGCGCGCTGATGGAAACGTTTGCAGCCACCGGCGCGTTAACGATCGAGCCCGCAGCGCTCGGCGTGATCCACGACGCATTCAAAGCCGTCAGCGTTGGCGAGGCCGCGACGAGCGACGAAATCCGCCTCGTGCACAAGACGTTGAAGACGCTGATCGACCCTCATACCGCGGTCGCCTTCCACGCCGGCCGCACGGCCGAAACTGGCGAGCACGTCGTCGTCCTCGCAACGGCCCATCCCGCGAAGTTCCCCGAAGCCGTGGAAAAGGCGACGGGCATCAAACCCGAACTGCCCGAGCGCTTGCGCTGGATCCTGACGGCGCCGGAACGCTGCGAGACGCTTCCGAACGCCATCGGCCCACTCAAGGCCTTCATCGCGCGCCGCTAAAAGCGCGGAAAACGGCCATTTCGCGAGCGACCCCAATACCCATGAAAAACACCACCAACTGCTCTATGTAATCCCGCTCCGAACGAAGCAGGATGCCGAATGAACCCGCAGATCACGAAGCTTGCGAATGGCCTGACCGTCATCACCGACCACATGCCGCATCTCGAAACGGCGGCGCTGGGCGTGTGGGTGGACGCGGGCGCGCGCAACGAGACTGAGGCCACGAACGGCATCGCCCACATGCTGGAGCATATGGCGTTCAAAGGCACGCGCAGCCGCTCCGCTCGCATGATCGCAGAAGAGGTCGAACGCGTCGGCGGCTTCATCAACGCTTACACTGGGCGCGAGCAGACGGCATACTATGTGCGCGTGTTGAAAGAGGACGTGCAGC
>JBKJZU010000070.1:0-10230 GCA_046715015.1 Micropepsaceae bacterium | reverse complement strand
TGTGTCCGGTCGGGCGGACATCGCGTGTCCGGATGGCAAAGTCGCAACGGGTGATTGTGACAATTTACTGACGATATGATGACGCTTGATCGTTGCATGGTTCTTCCCGCCAATAATGGCGGGAAGGACCGGCGGGACAGTATAAGCCCGCACTTGTTGCGATGGGACACGAGACCGAGCTCAAATTTGTTGGGCCCGAAGCCGCCGTTGCGCGTCTTCAGGCATCGCCGGCCCTGTTGGCTTACACCAAGCTCCAACATGCGCGCACGCGCGCGCTGAAGGCGACCTATTTCGACACCGACGATTTGGCGCTGCGTAAGGCCGGCTATGTGCTGCGCGTACGCGACGAAGGCGGCCGCTTCGTTCAGACGGTGAAGACCGTCAATGGGGCCAGCGTCGCGACACGGATTGAGATCAAGTCCATCGTGCGCAAGCAGACACCCAACATCAAAGCGATCGACGACGACGGCGTGCGCGCGGCCATTGCGAAACTGGCGGGCCGCCGCAAGCTGAAGCCGATCTTCGGGACGATGACGCGGCGCACGACCATGCGCATCGCGCCGGAGCCGGACAGCGAGATCGAAGTTGCGTTCGATGCCGGTAAGATCACGTGCGGCGAGGACGAGCTTCCGATCAACGAGGTGGAGCTGGAGCTTCTGCGGGGCAGTCCGTCGGCGCTTGTCGCGTGCGCGCGGACGCTGATGACCGGGTCGGACCTGGTGCTTTCGCTACAGTCGAAATCCGAGCGCGGGTACGTGCACGTGCAGCAGGCGGGTTCGCTGCCGGTCGCGGCCGAGCGCGTGCATCTGCCGCCGCGGGCGAACGCCGACGAAGCGTTCGGTTCGATCATTGCGCATTGCCTGCGGCACTTGACCGGCAATTGGGCGGCCGTGGTGGAGGCGCGCGATGCGGAGGGCGTGCATCAGATGCGCGTCGCGCTTCGCCGGCTGCGCAGTGTGTTGTCGCTGTTTTCGGCGCCGTTCCGCCCGGCGATGACGCCGTTGGAAGACGAAGTGCGTTGGATTGCCAACGTTTTGGGCCGCGCACGCGATCTCGACGTGTTGCTCGACGAAGTGTTCAAGCCCGCGGCCGAGGCGCATGGCGGCGACGCGCGGCTTCGGGCGCTTGCCGAACTGGCGCGCGAGCGTCAGGTGCTTGCGTGGGACGAACTTTTGGCGGCGTTGGGCTCCGAGCGGTTTCGCAAGCTTGTGTTCGAGACCTCGGCGGCGACGCTGCTTCGGCCTTGGGCTCAGGCTGCGATCGGCGGGGGCGAAGCGTTGTTGCCGGCGGCAACGTTTGCGCGCGAGCGGTTGGCGGCGCGTTACGCGCGCTTGCGCAAGGCGGGAAAGGGGATCGGCAAACTGGACGAGGCGGAGCGGCACGCGCTTCGGATCAAGTTGAAGAAGCTGCGCTATGCCGTCGACTTCTTCGCCTCGTTGTGGCCGAAGCGGCGGACAGAAGCGTTTCGCGAGCGGCTTGGCGCCTTGCAGGACGTGCTGGGTGCGATGAACGATGCCGCGGTGGCGCGCGCACTGGTCGGCGACATCCTGGCCGCGCGCAGCAACACGGCGGAGGCGCAGTCGATTGCGTACGCTGCCGGCGTTCTGGTCGGCTGGCACGTGGGTCACTTGCGCGACCGCGCCGAGAAGCTCGAGAAGCGGTGGGAGGCGTTCGTCGCGACTGAGCCGCCGTGGACGCGCTAGGCTACACGTTCAACAGCAAATGCTGGCGTTCCCAGGGGCTGATGACCTGCTGGTAGGCGTCGTGCTCTGACGCTTTGACGTCGCAATAGAGGTCGACGAAGCCTTCGCCCAAAAGCTCGCGCAAGTCGGCCGAATTGCGGAAGCGCAGAATCGCGTCGAGCAGATGGCGCGGCAACTGATAGCGCATCGACTCGTAGGCGTTGCCTTCCATCGGTTTCGTCGGCATCAGGTTTTGCGTCATGCCGAGATAACCGCAGGCGAGTGTTGCCGCGATCGCCAAGTACGGGTTCGCGTCGGCGCCGGGGACGCGGTTTTCGAGGCGGCGGTTCTTCTGCTCGGACTCCGGTACGCGCAAGCCCACCGTGCGGTTCTCGTGGCCCCAATGCGTGTTCACCGGCGCCGAGAGGTAGCGCACCAAGCGGCGGTAGGAGTTCACGTACGGCGCGATCAACGGCATTGCGGCCGGTAGGTATTTTTGGTGACCGGCGATGTAAGCCAGGAAGAGGCGTGTATCCTTGCCCGCCTTGTTCGAGAACAGGTTCTTGCCTCGGCCGGTGTCCAACACACTTTGGTGGATGTGCATCGCGCTGCCCGGTTCTTGCTCATAGGGCTTGGCCATGAACGTCGCGTAGATGTCATGGCGGAGCGCCGCTTGACGCACGGTGCGCTTAAACAGGAACGTCTGGTCGGCGAGTTCCAGGGGATCGCCATGATTGAAGTTGATCTCGACTTGGGCAACGCCCTCTTCGTGGATCAAGCTGTCGATGCCGATCTCTTGCGCTTCGCAATAATCGTAGACGTCTTCGAACAGCGGATCGAATTCGTTCACCGCGTCGATCGCGTAGGCTTGGCGGCCGGTTTGCGGGCGGCCGGATTTGCCCGCCGGCGGCAGCAGCGGATAGTCGGGGTCAATGTTTCGTTGCGCCAGAAAGAATTCGAGTTCCGGCGCGATCACAGCGCGCCAGCCCTCCTTCTCGAACTTGGCTAAAATGTTCTTCAGGATTTGGCGCGGGGCGACCGGGTTCGGCTTGCCGTCGCGGCGCACGCAATCGCAAATGACTTGCGCGGTCGGTTCTTTGTACCAAGGCACGACGCAGATCGTGCTCGGGTCGGGCACCAGGACCATGTCGGGCGATTGATAGGTCAACGCTTCGGTCTCGGCGTCGGCGCCGGTCACCATCTGACCGAAGATGCTCTCGGGCAGGCGCAGCGTGTCATTGTCGAGGCCTGCCAAGAGCTTGCTGGTCGGTAATATCTTGCCGCGCGCGATGCCCGCCATATCGGGGACGAGCAACTCGACCTCGCTGATGCGGCGTTCTTTCAGCCATTCGCGAAATTCGACCTTGCTCATCGCATGGCCTCGCCGAACGCTGCGAGCAGCTTCTTCGAGAAAGCGTTCTCCCAGAAGCGCCACTCGGGGTGCCACTGAACGCCGAGCGCGAAAGCACCGGCGTCCTTCACGCGCACGCCTTCGATTTGGCCGTCGGGCGCGGTTGCTTCGACGGCGAGGCCGTCGCCCAGGCGATCGACGCCTTGGCTGTGCAGCGAGTTGACCTTGATCGTGCGCATACCCGCAATGCGTTCGAGCGTGCCGCCCGGCGTTAGGTTCACGTCGTGCGCAGCGGCGTATTGAACGTCGAGGGAAGCGGCCTTGTCCTCGCGGTGGTCGATGCGTCCGGCGACTTCTTCGACGTGCTGGTGGAGCGTGCCGCCATAGGCGACGTTCAGCTCCTGAAAGCCTCGGCAGACGGCGAGCAGCGGCGTGCCGTGATCGACGATTGCGCGGATGAGGGGAAGCGTTGTGGCATCGCGGCGTTCGTCCTGCAGAACGCCGTCGCGGGGCCTAGGCCCGCCGTAACGCTTCGGCGCGACGTTCGAGGGCGAGCCGGTGAGCAGGATGCCGTCGACCGTCTCAAGGATTTCCGCGATGTCGATCGGCGTGTCGAGAACCGGAATCAGCAAGGGCAATGCGCCCGCACCGTCACGAACGGCGACGATGTACTTCTCGCCGACCGCATGGAACGGGTGCGGTCCGATCATGCGGTGGTCGCATGGGATTCCGACGATGGGTTTTTTACGGGCGGGCATACGCCCAATGGCCTAGCCCGGCCCGCAAACGGCCACAAGGTGAACGCGGAAATAAGCCTATTCGGTGCGACGGCCGAATTTGTCGACGTCGCGCAAAATGAAGAGTTCGGCGTTCAACTGCACCTCGGTCTTCATGTTTTTCAGCGCGATCATGGTTTGCAACCCTTGCGCGTCGGTGATGATCCACTGGCGCAGCTCTGTTGCGGGATACGCGAAAATTAGGGTTACTTGGCCCTTCATGGGGCCAGACTTTTCAGTCGCCGTAATCCGCAGCGTTCCGGCTTGGCGTTCGACCGAGGTGATCCGCGGATCCTTCGACAAATCGACGCCTTCGCGCAGGATCAAGCTCAAAGGATTGTCGATCAACGGATAGCGATCGACGGTGCGGAGCTTTTGGTTCGCGACCGCGATCGTGATGCCGTCGGAGACGATGAGATACGGGCTCGGCGGCGCGTATTCGAAGCGGAGCCGCCCGGGCTTGCGCGCGTAGATCGTGCCTTGGTCGAGTTCGCCGTTCGGGCCGACCTGCACGAAGCTCGCCTGCATGGACGTGATCGCGTTCAGATAGGCCGAGACCTTGTTCAAATCGGTGACATCTTGCGCTTTCAAGGCGGCCTGGGCCGCGGCGCCGGTCACAACGAACGCCGCAAAAGCGGCAAGGATGCGGAGGGTTTTAAGCATGGTCGAAGCCTGTAGGGGGAGAGTGTGGCGAAATCAAGAAATGGCGCCTGGCGGGCGGCCTTCGATCCGGTCCAGAATAGCATGATTGGGGCGGTCGGCCATTAAATCCTGGATAGGCCGGTTCGGACGTTGGGGGACGTCATGGACGAGATCACGAAATATCTGCTCGATCCGAATGGACCGTTCGGGCTCACGGCCGATTTCTTTTTGAACGTCGTGGCGGAGTTCGGCGGGTTCATCCTGGCCGCGCTGGTCTTTTCGATTCTGATTCCCGTCGTGATCGACGCGCGCCAAGCGCGCAAGTGGAAGCCTGCGCGGCTGAATTACGGACAGGAGTTGATGCTGCTTCACGTTGCATTCGGCGACGCATTGTCGCGTTTTCTGCGCTCGCCCGGTGGCGAGGCACGCGCGCGGGCGGCGGACGCCGTCGATCATGCGTTCCGTGCGGTGCCGCTTGCCACGAGTCTATTCGGTTATGCGCTGACCGCCGACATCGCGCGCGAGGTCAACGACTACATGCGCGTGCTGCGTGCGATTCGCGATTGGGCCCATATCGCGGCGCATCCGGAAGATATTGCATTCGCGGCGATCGAGCGGCGCGTGACGCAGACACGCAATATGTTCGCCAGCGCAAACGAGGAATTCAAGGATTTGCTCGACGCGTTAGGCCTTTCCGGCTTCAAAGACGTGCGCTGGGCGGACGAGTTGGTTTCGAACCTCTCGGCCGCGTTCGATCTGGTGCAACGTGAAGGCGTACGCGCAGCGGCTGCGAATGCTGCCGCGGGTCAGGGCTTTAGTACGAGGTAGGCAGAGTTCAGCCGACAGGGATCAATCGTGCCGGCCCGAGTGATCACCAACCAGAACTTCGCGTTTGCCGGAGTGATTCGGCGCCGAGATGACGCCCTCCTCTTCCATCTGTTCGATGATGCGGGCGGCGCGGTTGTAGCCGATTTGCAGGCGACGCTGGATGTAGCTGGTCGAGACTTTGCGGTCGCGCGCGATGACGGCGACGGCTTGGTCGTAAAGCGTGTCGCCGGAACCGCCCTCTTCGCCTTCAAGCAATGAGCCGCTGTCCGGTTCGTCCGGCTCTTCGGTGATCGCGTCGAGGTATTGCGGTTCGCCCTGCGCCTTCAGGAACTTCACGATCGCCTCGACTTCTTCGTCGGAGACGAACGGTCCATGCACGCGGCGGATGCGGCCGCCGCCTTCCATGTAGAGCATGTCGCCTGCGCCCAGCAGTTGTTCGGCGCCTTGTTCGCCGAGGATGGTGCGGCTGTCGATTTTCGACGTGACCTGGAACGAAATGCGGGTCGGGAAGTTTGCCTTGATCGTGCCGGTGATGACGTCGACCGAGGGGCGCTGCGTCGCGGTGATGATGTGGATGCCGGCGGCGCGCGCCATTTGCGCCAAGCGCTGAACCGCCGCTTCGATATCTTTGCCGGCGACCATCATCAGATCGGCCATTTCGTCGACGATGACGACGATGTAGGGCATGTGGTCGAGGGGGAGGGTTTCCTCCTCGTACACCGGCTCGCCCGTTTGGTTGTCGAAGCCGGTCTGAACCGTGCGCTTCAGAATTTCGCCCTTTGCGGCGGCGCGCGCGATGCGTTCGTTGTAGCCCTTGATGTTGCGCACGCCGAATTTCGACATGCGGCGATAACGGTCTTCCATCTCGCGCACGGTCCACTTCAGCGCGACGATCGCCTTCTTCGGATCGGTGACGACCGGCGAGAGCAGATGCGGAATGCCGTCATAAGCGGACAGTTCCAGCATCTTGGGATCGATCATGATCAATTTGCACTGCGACGGTGTCAGCCGGTAGAGCAGCGACAAGATCATCGTGTTGATCGCAACCGACTTACCCGAACCGGTAGTACCGGCGATCAACAAATGCGGCATACGCGCCAAGTCGGCGATGACGGTTTCGCCACCGATGTTCTTGCCGAGCGCGAGTACCAGTTCCACGTTCTGGTTTTCGTATTCGTGGGCGGCGAGCAAATCGCGCAGCATCACGCGTTCGCGGCGCATGTTCGGCAGTTCGATACCGATGACGTTGCGACCAGGCACGGCGGCGACGCGGGCGGAGACCGCGCTCATCGAACGGGCGATATCGTCGGCGAGCGAAATCACGCGGCTGGAGCGGATGCCGGCCGCGGGCTCGAATTCGTAGAGTGTGACGACGGGGCCGGGGCGTACTTGCGTGATCGCGCCGCGCACGCCGAAATCGGCGAGCACGTTTTCCAGCATGCGGGCGTTTTGTTCCAGCGCTTCGTCGGATTCCTTGGGGCCGCTGGACGCTTTGCCTTTTTCGAGGAGCGTCAGCGGCGGCAGTTGATGATCGGTCGGTTCTTCGAGGCGCAGGCCCGGCTGTGCGTCGCGCCGCTCGCGCTGGCTGCGTTTGGCGGGATTCGTACGCAACACACGCGGTTCCTTGCGCAGCGTCACCGGTTCGTCGCCGTCGGCGTTCGGCACGATATCGACGTCTTCGTCGATCGCGCGCGGTTCGCGGCGTTGAATGCGCGGGCGCGAGCGGAATTGCGGGATCATCGCGCGGCCCAGACGACGGAACATGGCGCGCATGCGGGCGCCGATCGCGTCCCACGGCAGAGCGGGCAGGGTCAACTTCAGCGGGTTGAGGCCCAAGGCCCAGATGTAGAGCATCGTGCCGATCAGACCGGCCGTGATGCCGGCAACGGCTTTCGGCGTCGGCAGCCCCAACGGTTCGAGTTGCGTTGCTGCGGCGACGGACAAGACGTCGCCGAACGCGCCGCCAAGGCCCGTCGTCGAACTGACAGTCAAGAGTTGCGGGAACAAGCTCAAGAACGTCACGATCATGAGCATCGCCGCAATCCACGCGAACGTGCGGCGCACGAGCTTCAAGCCGACGCGGCCGTCGACGAGCCACAATCCCCACGAGAACGGCGGCAGCATGACGATCCACGCGCCAAGGCCCAAACTTTGCCAAACGGTGTCGGCAATGTTGGCACCCCATAGGCCGAGCGCGTTCTCGGCGGCGGCGCCGGTCGCGTTGTTCCAGCTGGGGTCGGTCGGCGTGTAGGTCACGACGGCGGTTGCGGTCGCGATCGCGGCCACGATGAACGACAGGCCGAATAGGCGTATGCCGAGGCGGCGCATCGTCGTTGCGATCGCGGCGCGCCACGTCGTCCATTCTTCCCGGCTGAGAAGAAGGGGCACACGTTCGGTCGAGCCGAACACGCCGAAGGCGGATTGCATCTCGCTCATCGTTCCCACCGACTTGCCCGTTATGTCCTCTCCGCGTGGGCCGAGGGGCGCGGTTCAAAGGATTCGGGCGAGCCTCTCAAATGCCTCAGATGTGCTTGCGGAGTCGTTAACTAAAGCCACGCGAATGAACGATTTTCCCGGATTGCCCGACACCGTGTCGCGGGCGAGATAAAGACCGGGCAGAACCCTAACGCCGCCTTCACGCCAGAGCTTCGACGCGGCCGCTTCGCCGTCGCCGACTTCGAGCCACAAGAAGAACCCGCCGGCCGGGATTTGGAAGCCGAAACGGTTGCCGATTTTGTTTTTCGCGATCTCGAATTTTTCCGCATAGAGCTCGCGGTTCGCCTCGACATGTGCCTCGTCGTTCCAGGCTGCGGTCGAGACGGCGGCGATCGGCAGCGGCATTTGCGGGCCCACAACATTGCGGAATTCGCGGAAGCGGGCGATCAAGACTGCGTCGCCTGCGATGAAGCCCGAGCGCATGCCGGGCAGGTTCGAGCGTTTCGACAACGAGTGGAACGCGAGCACGCGCGTGAAGTCGGGGTGCGTCTTGGCGCGGACTTCGAGCGCGCCTGCCGGCGGCGTGGTGGCGTAAATCTCCGCGTAACACTCGTCGGCGAGCACGGTGAAGTCGAACTCGTCGGCGAGCGCAAACAGTCGCGTCCAATATTCTGCGTTCGCCGCACCGCCTTCGGGGTTCGAGGGCGAGCACATATAGACAGCGGCCGTTCGGGCAAGCGTTTCGCGGGGCACGCTTGCGAAGTCCGGCAGGAAGCCCGTTTCGCGCGTCGCGTTGACGTAGACGGGTTCCGCTCCCGCCGACAGCGCCGCCGCGGCGTAGCATTGGTAGAACGGGTTTGGGATCAGGACGACGGGCTTCTTGCCGTTCTTCTGTTCCGGGATTGCAACGAATGCGGCGCTGAACAAGCCCTCGCGCGTGCCGACCAACGGCAGGATGTGGCGCGCGGGATCGACGGCGCCGCCCAGTCTGTAACGCCGGCTCAACCAGGCCGCGATGGCCTGGCGCAAATGATCGGGCCCGATGATCGGCGGATAGCGGCCGAAGTCGGCGATGTGCTTTGCCAAAATTTCGCCGACGAACGGCGGCACGGGATGCTGCGGCTCGCCGATATGCATGTGGATCGGCGGCTGGCCTGGGGTCACACCCTCAAGCAGCTTGTTCAGGCGCGTGAACGGCGAAGTGGGGAGCGCGTCGAGGCGGGACATGGAGGATTCTCGCGCAGCCTACCTAGCGAAGCAACTCCAGCTTTACGCCGGTCGCCTTTTGCAGCTGCTTCACGACCGAGAACAGGTTCCGGCTCGTCGGATTTCCCTTCGGGCTGAACATCCGCATCAGGCTTTCAGGCTTGATCGAAGTCTGTTTCGACAGTTTCTGGAAGCCGACGGTCGCGTTGATGTAGTCGCGCAAAACCTCCTTGCCGGTGTCGATGTCGCCGTCGAGCATCGTATCGATGGCTTCCTTGAACAGCGCCTCGGCAAATTTGCGGTCGCGGCGCAGGCGTGCTTGAACGGTTTCCTTGAATGAGCGTGTCAGTGCCATCGTCTAATCCTTTTTCTTCCGCCGTTTGTAATCCTGCCATCTACCATGCGCATCCTCGATATCGCGCGCTTGCTTCGTCTTGGTTCCGCCGCCGAGCAGAATGATGAGCGTCTTTCCGTCCAAAGCGAAGTACACGCGGTAGCCCGGGCCCCAATCAATTCGTTTCTCGAACACGCCTTGGTCGACGCCTTTCACGTTCGACATGTTGCCGTTCTTCATGCGAACGAGATGGATGGTGATCTTGGCCTTTGCTTGCTCATGGAGCGCCGCGAACCATTCATCGAAATAGTCACGACCATCCGGGCTAACGTAATTGCGAAGCTCCATCGCGCAATTGATAACGTATACGTTAGCATGAAGTCAAGAGCGATGTTTCGCAAAGGCGAAGGGCGCCCCAGCGAGGAGCGCCCTTGCAGGCAGGATCGGGAGAGAGACGATCCTAGTGGAGACTTTCGCCGTGCTGTGTGACGTCGAGGCCTTCGACCTCTTCGTCTTTGGTGACGCGCAGGCCGATCGTGTAGTGCAGCGCCAGCAGGATCAGCAGTGTGACGGTGGCACAGTAGGCGCCCGCCATCCCGATGCCCTGGATTTGGATCCAGATTTGCTCCGGCTTGCCGTCGATTGCGCCTTTGCCGAGGCTGTTGATCGAGGAGAGCGCGAAGACGCCCGTTAGGATCGCGCCCGTTGCGCCGCCGATGCCGTGGACGCCGAACGCGTCGAGCGAATCGTCATAACCCAACGCCTTCTTCAACCAGACGGCGCCTGCGAAGCAGACGACGCCCGCGATCAAGCCGATGTAGAGCGCGCCCGACGGATCGACGAAGCCGGCGGCGGGTGTGATCGCCACTAGGCCCGCGACGGCGCCCGAGAGCAGGCCCAACACGCTCGGCTTCTTTTGCACGATCCATTCGATGACCATCCACGACAAGGCTGCCGCTGCGGTGGCGATTTGCG
>JBKJZU010000069.1:0-2692 GCA_046715015.1 Micropepsaceae bacterium | reverse complement strand
GTGCGGTGCGAATACTGACGGGCGGGAACGTGATGCGCGGCGCGCTCTCGCCCGTGCCCGTCACACGCAGGCCGCTCGTGCGGAAGCTACCGAACGGCTCCTTCAACGGCGCTGTGCCGGTGACGGTAAGCGTTTCCGTGCGCCAGGCGAGCGGCGGGAACGGCGGCCGCTTGGCGCCGGCACCCGTGCCGTGAACTTCGAAACCGTCCGCCGCGATGTGCACCGGCGGGAATTTGCGCGGCGGCGCCGACGCGCCTGTACCGGTGACCGTCAGTCCCTCCGTGCGAAACGTGCCGAACGCTTTCGGTTTTTTCACGCGCTCTTTATCGGGCGTCTTGTCCTGCGTCGTGGATTGGCCGGGTGGGCTGTCGTCCAAGTCTGCCTTGGCGGGTTTCTCATCGTCGGCTTTAGCGTCGGCCGCCATCTTGTTGCAGAGGAAAATCTCGTTCTTGTCGAAGCTGCGCTTGCCCTGCGCGAAGGCGACGAGCGGGCCTTGGGCGCGCGCCAGCGCTTTGCAGATCTCGTCGTCCGGGGCATTCGCCCTTTGCAACGAGCGGCAAAATATGCCTTGGCAAATCCAACGGCCGCCGTGGAGCGTGAACGGCCGGCTCGTGCGGGCCTGATCTTGAAGTTGTGCACGATAATTCTCGTCTGCGGCCGCCGCAGAGAGCGGCCACAACAAGACAAGAAGCAGCGCAACGCGTTTCATTCCGGCACTACCGCGGGGGCGTCGTGATCGCATACCTCGATGCTGCAGACCGGTGAATGCTCAGCACCGCGATGCTGGGTCCGTACGTGGTCAAGATGCCGCCGACGCCTGGTGCTTCGTCCGTCCAGTCGAGGCTGATGTCCCGGCTGAGGCTGTGCGTATGGACGGCATAGACCGAGCGGTGCTTTTCGAGCTCGCGTTCGAGTGCGGCGATGCGATTCTCGAGCTTGATCAATTTGAGCTGCACCTGATCGAGCACGGGTGCCACTTGCTGCAGTCCCGGCGTGGTGATCGTCGGCCGATCCGGATAGCGCGGTGCCGGCGCTTGCGCGGGTGGCGCTTTGGCCCGCGGCGGATCGTCGGCTTCGGCCGTCACCATCAATCCATTGGTTGCCAACGCTACCCAGAGGAAACCGATAACGAGATTCCGAACGACCCGTGCCATTGCAACCTCCCTAATTCTTTCAGGCGCGAGGAAAGCCAGGGCATTGTATACCTGCCCCGAAGGCGGTGCCAGCGAGGTGATGCGCCATCCCGCACTCGGAAATTGCGCGACGGCGAACGGCCCATCACCGGGCCAACGCAACAGACTTTACCAACGCGACCACCTTCGCGCCGGGCGCAAGCTTCAGCCGCTCAACAGCATCGGCCGTCACTTCGGCGACGAGACGCCCCTGCCCCGCGGTCAAGGCGAGCCGCACCACATGCGGTGCGGCAGGGCGCATCTCGTGCACGACCGCATCGAACATATTCTGAACCGAGATCGCAGACGGCCGTTCCAGCGCGATCGAAACGTCGCGCGCCGCAACGCGGATCGCCACGCGCGCACCCACCTCGCGCGCCATCAGCGGTGACTTGAGTACACCTACGGCTGTCGCAACGCTCGACAGACCGCGCGCCGTATCGTGCGCCTCAACGCGTCCATCCAGAATGGACCCAAGCCCCAACGCCTCCGCCTCCACGGGCAGATCGAGCTTACTCGTCACGTCGCCAAGCGCGCCGGACGCCGCGACCTTGCCGTCGGCGAGTAGCACCACGTCGCTGGCCAACCGAAGCACCTCATCCGCGTCGTGCGTCACATAAATGATGGGAATTCCGAACCGCGCGTTCAGCGCCTCAAGATACGGCAGCACGTCCGCCTTGCGCGCGAAATCGAGCGATGCGAGCGGCTCGTCCATCAACAGCACACGCGGCTGCGCGAGCAGCGCCCGCCCCACGGCGACACGTTGGCGTTCGCCGCCCGACAACGTCAAAGGCTTGCGCTCCAACAGTGACTCGATCCCCAGCGTGCGGATCACACTCGCCGCGTCGATCGCCTTCTCGCCCTTGGCGCGCGCGAAACCGTAGAGCAAATTCTGTTGCACGTTCAGATGGGGAAACAACCGTCCGTCCTGAAACACGACGCCGGCACGCCGCCGCTGTGCCGGCACATTCACGCCCCCCGCGGAATCGAACAGCACCGCGTCGCCGATTTGAATCCGCCCGCGCTCCGGCCGGATCAAACCGGCGATCGCCTTGACGATCGTGCTCTTGCCCGCGCCCGAGCGCCCGAACAGAGCCGTCACGCCGCTGCCCGCCTCGAACGCAACGTTCAACGCGAAATCGTCGAGCCGCTTGGCGATGTCGACACTGATCACCGCGTGTCACCCGTCATCGCGCGCACCCGCCGCGCCAGAATTTCGGAGACGATCAACCCGGCGAACGCAATGATGATCGAAAGCCCCGCCAGCCGCGCCGCCATCGCATCGCCGTTCGGAGTCTGGATCGCCTGATAGATCGCAAGGGGTAGCGTTTGCGTTTCGCCGGGAATATTCGACGCGAACGTGATCACCGCGCCGAACTCGCCAAGGCTCGCGGCGAACGCAACGACCGCGCCCGCCAAAATTCCCGGCAGCATCAGTGGCAGCGTGATCGACACGAACCGGTCGAGCGCGCCGGCGCCGAGGGTTCGCGCCGCATCCTCAAGCCCGCGGTCGACGGCAT
>JBKJZU010000068.1:0-3667 GCA_046715015.1 Micropepsaceae bacterium | reverse complement strand
GGGGCTCGCCGCGCAGTCGGTGATGATGCTGATCTCGATCGGGCTGTTGCAGGGCTCGATGGTGTTGATCGCGCAGGCCTATGGCGCTGGGGAAAAGGGGCAGTGCGGCGTCGCGTGGAAGGGTGCGTTGGTCGTCGCCAGCGTGCTCGGCGTTTTGTTCGCCGCGATGTGCTTCTTGGTGGAGCCGGGCTTGCGGGCGACCGGTCTCGATGCGGCGATCGCGGAAGGGTCGGGGCGCGTGTCGCTGCAGGTGGCGTGGGGGATGCCGCCGATGCTGCTCTACATTGCGAGCAGTTACTTTCTTGAGAGTATTAAGCGGCCGATGGTCGGCATGACGATCATGCTGGTCGCGAACGCCGTCAACATCGTTGCCGACGGTGTCGTCGTGCTCGGCTGGTTCGGCTGGGTCGAACCGTCGGGCGCGGTTGGTGCGATGATGACGACATCGGCGATACGCTGGCTTTGCCTCTTCGCCGCGCTCAGCTACATCGTCACGATGGACGATGCGACGGCCTATGGCGTGTTTGCGCCGCTTGCGGAAGCACGAACAAAGGTGTTGCGCATCCTCTCGTTGGGCGCGCCGATCTCGGCGGCGCTGGGGCTCGAGACGGCGGCGATCAGTTCGCTGGCTTTCATGTCGGGGCATTTGGGCGCCTCGGCCGCTGCCGCGCATCAGCTGACGTTCAACTTCAACGGGCTCATGATCATGGTCGCGGTGGGCATGTCGGCCGCGACGTCTGTGCGCGTCGGACACGCTGTCGGATCCGGCGAACACGACCGTGTGGCGCGCGCCGGACTGACCGGCATCGTGCTCGCGTTTCTCATCATGACGTTGTTCGGCGGGTTGGTGGCGCTCTTTCCGAAGGCGATCAACGACGCCTATGTGACCGATCCGGCGGTGTGGGCGATCTCGCGCCAGACGCTGACCGCCATTGCTCTCATGGTCGTTATCGACGGCGTGATGGTTGTCACGATGGGTGCGCTTCGCGGGATGGGCGATGTGCGCTGGCCCGCCTTCATGCACGGGATTGCGTTCTGGGTGGTGGGCGTGCCGATCGCCTACGCCCTCGCTTTTCCGGCGGGAATCGGCGCTGTAGGGTTAATCTTGGGGATAAGCCTCGCGATGCTCGTTTCGCTGATATTGCTTGGCTTCCGCTTTCGCCTGGTATCGGCGCGCGCTATCGCACGCGCATAGCGGGGCAGGCGGCACATGCTTATATTCGACCGACATATTCACGAGGCGGCCACGGGCTCATGACAACCACTATCGCGCTTGTCGACGACGACCGGAACATTCTCTCTTCGCTTTCGATGGCGCTGGAGGCGGAAGGCTATCAGGTGCGCACCTATACGGACGGTGCACAGGCCTTAACCGCGCTGCAGGCGACGCCGCCGTCGCTCGCCATCCTCGACATCAAGATGCCGCGGATGGACGGACATGAGGTGCTCCGGCGTTTACGCCAGGCCTCGGATTTGCCGGTGATTTTCCTCACCTCCAAGGACGACGAAGTGGATGAGGCGCTGGGCCTTTCCATGGGTGCCGACGACTACATCAAAAAGCCATTTTCCCAGCGTCTGCTGCTTCAGCGGGTGCGCGCGGTGTTGCGCCGGGCCGAGGCGCGTGCGGCGCCGGCCAGCGCGACGGCTGCGAAAGAAGTGATGACGCGGGGCAAGCTCACGCTCGACTCGCAGCGCCACTCCTGCAGCTGGGACAACAAGGATGTGCAGTTGACGGTGACCGAGTTCTTGATCCTGCAAGCGCTTGCGCAACGGCCGGGCTTCGTGAAGAGCCGCGACAACCTTATGGACGCGGCCTATGACGACCAGGTCTACGTCGACGACCGGACGATCGACAGCCACATCAAACGGCTGCGCAAGAAATTCAAGTTCGTCGATGAGCAATTCGATTCGATCCAGACGCTTTACGGCGTCGGTTACAAGTACATAGAAGCTTGAGTGCAGCGGATCCGGTAGCGCCAGACGAAGAGAAACAGACGGGACGCCTCGCCCGCTGGTTCGAAGGCTTTTTTGTACCGCGATCGCGGCCGACGGGCATGGCCGAACGACCGAAGCGATGGCTGTCGGCGCTGACCGTGCAGGTGTTGGTGTTCAACGTCCTCGCGCTCGGGTTCTTCATCTTCGGTGTCTATTGGGTTCAGGCGATACGCGTGAGCTTGGTCGAGGAGCGCGTGAAATCGCTCATGGCGCAGGCGGAAATCGTGTCGGCCGCGCTGGCGCGCTACGCCTCGAAGGGCGACGTTCCGGAAGATGAAGACTCGGCGACCGACGTCGATCCAAACAAAGCGGCGGACGTACTGAAACTTCTCGTCGGGCCGACGGGTATGCGGGCGCGCGTGTTCGCGCGTACCGGCGAGCCGCTGCAGGACACGCGGTTCATTCTGACGCGCAATCAGGTGACGGTTACGCAACTGCCGCCGCCGGGGCAAATAGACGTGCTCGCCGAAATCGAGAGGGGCGTGAAGCAAAACGTCTATGCCCTCAGGCCCGGCAAAGACCTGCCTCGTGTCGTCAACGACGATCCGCAACAACGCGGGCAGAACTACGACGAAGTGCGCGCCGTTCTGGAACGCGGCGAGGCGGGCTCGGCCGAGCGCATCAACGCCGAAGGCAATCTGATCGTGTCGGTCGCAGTACCGATCCGAAGGCTGCAGTTCATCATGGGCGCATTGATGCTTTCGACGGAGGCCGGCGACATCGACGACGCGCTGCGGCAAGAGTGGCTGCAGTTGCTGCTCGCGGCGTTCATCGCGTTTCTAGTGCTGGCTGCGGCCTCCGGGTTCTTGCTCTACCACGTGACGGGACCCTTGCGGGCGCTTTCGGACGGTGCCGACGCGGTGCGGCGCGGCGAGCGTCAGGTGAGCGTGATCCCGAACTTTGCAAGCCGCGCCGACGAGATCGGAGACCTTTCCGTGACGCTTCGATCGATGACCTCGGCGCTCTATGCGCGCATGGACGCGATCGAGCAATTTGCAGCCGACGTCGCGCACGAGATCAAGAATCCACTGACGTCCGTCGGCAGCGCCGTCGAAACGCTGCAACGCACCACCGACGACGACAAGCGGCGCAAGTTGATGAGCGTGATCCGCGACGACGTCCGGCGGCTCGACAAGCTGATTACCGACATCGCGGACGCGTCGCGCTTGGACGCGGAGCTTTCGCGCGAGCGCGCGGCGGACGTCGATCTCGGCGGCTTGATCGGGGCGATGACGCAGATGTTCGACGATCCGGACAAGGCCGAGCGTCCGCAGTTCAAACTCGACCTCCCGGTCGATGCGTTCGTCGTGCGCGGGCTGGACGGACCCCTTGCCCAAGTCTTTCGCAACGTGATCGAGAACGCGGTGTCGTTCAGTCCGAAGAGTGGCGTGATCAAGATCGCGGCGGAGCCCGTCGACGGGCGCGCCGTCATCACGATCGAAGATCAGGGACCTGGAATCCCGGAGGAGAACCTGGAAACTGTGTTCCGCCGCTTTTACACGGAGCGTCCGCCGTCGCACGGGTTCGGACGGAACTCGGGACTTGGTTTGTCGATCTCGCGCCAGATCGTCGAGGTGCACGGCGGGCGCATCTTTGCGTCGAACCTGCGCGACGAGGCGGGCAAGATCATAGGTGCGCGGTTCACGATCGAGCTGCCGCTCGCGCCTGCGGG
>JBKJZU010000067.1:0-2679 GCA_046715015.1 Micropepsaceae bacterium | reverse complement strand
AGCTCGATGTCGGCAAGCGCGGTGCGGCGCATATGCGCAAGCGGCGTCTGCCAGCGAATGATCTCCGAAACCATGTTCGGGATCAGCTCCGGGTTCTCTTTCAGCTTCCGGATCTCGCCCGGGTTCTCGTTCAGCGCCACCACGCCACCCGTGATTGAGTTGCGCGTCGTGTCGTTGCCGCCGACAATAAGTAGGATCAGGTTCCCGAGGAATTCCTTCGGCTCCATGTTCCGCGTGGATTCGCCATGCGCGAGCATCGAGATGAGGTCGCTGCCCGGCTCGCTGTTCACCCGCTCGTTCCAAAGCCGCGTGAAATAATGCGCGCACTCCCAGAGCTCCTTCTCCCGCTCTTCCATCGAGTTGATGAGGCCGGCCCCCGGGATGGCGGTCGCAACATCCGACCAGTGCGTCAGCTTGCGCCGCTCCGCGAACGGAAAGTCGAACAAAATGGCGAGCATCTGCGTTGTCAGTTCGACCGACACCAAATCGACCCAATTGAACGTCTCGTTGCGCGGCAGCGAATCCAAAATTCCCTGCATCCGCTCGCGGATCACGACCTCGAGTTTTGCCAAGTTCTCCGGTGCCACGATCGGACTCACGACCTTGCGTTGCGCATCGTGCTTTGGCGGATCCATCGCGATGAACATCGGCAACCGGAAGTCCTGCCGCGCGTCGCGGATCGTAATGCCGCCGAGATGCGCCTCCGACGAGAACACCTGGTGGTTGGTGTCGACCGCCATGATGTCTTTGTACTTCGTGATCGACCAATACGGTCCGTACTCGCTCTCCGGGCAATAGTGCACGGGATCTTCGCGCCGCAATCGCGCGAAGTAAGGCCAGATGCTGTCGGTGTAGAACAGCGCCGGGTCTGCCGGATTGAGGATCGAAAGCGGCGTCTTGACCGGATCTTGCGTCGTGTAGGTCAGGTCGATCGAGGCGTGAGACATGAGGTCAATTCCTGCGATGGCGTTCGAGCCCATGTTCCTCCAACACCGCCGTTGAGACAAGCGCCGCTTGAGCCCTATTCTGCCCCCTGGAGAGTCGGGCAATGACGAAGGCCTACCAATGTGACGTAGCGATTATCGGCGGCGGCATTGCGGGCGTCGTCACCGCGCTGCAGCTGCTCGACGCCGGCAAGCGCGTCGCCATCTTCGAGCGCGAGGGCGAAAGCCGCTTCGGCGGTTCGGCGCTGGAAGCATTCGGCGGCATGTTCTTCGTCGATAGCCCCGAACAGCGCCGCATGAAAATCGCCGACAGCGTCGAGAAGGCGTTCGACGATTGGAAAAGCTTCGCCGAATTCCAACCGGGCGAAGTCTGGCCCGTGATCTGGGCGAAACATCTCGTCGAACGGGCAACGCCCGACGGCCACGACTACCTGAAAAAGTTCGGCATACGCTGGATGCCCGTCGTGATGTGGGTCGAACGCGGGCAAACCGCGCGCGGTAACACCGTGCCGCGCTTCCACCTGACCTGGGGCACGAGCCACCACCTGATCACGCGCTTGATCAAGGCGCTGCGCACGCACAAGAACGCACGCGAAAAACTGGCACTCTGTTTCAACCATCGCGTCGAACGCATCGACATCCATAACGCGAAGGTCTACGGCCTGGGCGGCATCGTCATGGGCGGCGAGGAGTTCAAGTGCACGGCCGACGCCGTCGTGGTCGCGGCCGGCGGCATCGGCGGCGACATCGGTAAGATCCGCAAACACTGGTCGCCGGTCGAAGGCATCAAACTCCCCGGAACGATCCTGCTCGGCACGCATCCGGGTTCCGACGGCCGCGCACTGGACGCCGCAAAGTCCGTCGGCGCGAAGCTCACCAATCTCGGCCGCATGTGGAACTACGCTGCCGGCATTCATCACCCGCGCCCGCAATGGGCCGACCACGGCGTCAGCCTCGTGCCGCCGAAGTCGGCACTCTGGGTCGACGCGAACGGACGGCGTCTCATGCCGCCGATGGTCTCGGGCTTCGACACGCTTGATCTGGTGCAGCGCGTCGCCGCCGCCCCGCACGGCCACACGTGGCAAATTCTGAACCGACGCATCGCGCTCACCGAACTCGCAGCCTCCGGCGCCGACTGGAACCCGGCCCTACGCGACCGGCGCATCATCCGCTTCCTGTTCGATATGCTGATGGGCAACCGCTGGCTGGTCGACGACCTCACCACGAACTGCCCCGACATCGTCACCGCCGACACGACGACCGAACTCGTCGCGAAGATGAACACGCTGAAGCCGAAGTCGAAGATGGACACGCAAACGCTGCACGACGAAATCGCCCGCTTCGACCTGACGCTGAACACCGGCGTCGCCGACGAGCAGCGCAAGCAGATCGATTTCCTGCGCGGCTATCGCGGCGATCGCATGCGCCTCGCCAAAGATCAGCGCATCCTGGACGACAAAGGCGGTCCCTTGATTGCGATCTGCGAACACATCGTGACGCGCAAGTCGCTCGGCGGCATCGTCACCGACCTGCGCTGCCGCGCCCTCGACGGCAACGAGCGCCCGATCCCCAACCTCTACGCCGTCGGCGAAGCCGCAGGCTTCGGCGGCGGCGGCAGCCACGGCATCCGCGCCCTCGAAGGCACGTTCCTCTTAGGCGCCGTCATCACCGCGCAAAGATGCGCGGAGGCGATCGTGAAAGGCTGAAGAGCACCCGCCTGGGACCGCGGGCGTCC
>JBKJZU010000066.1:0-3121 GCA_046715015.1 Micropepsaceae bacterium | reverse complement strand
ACATACCCCCGGCGCCGACACCGACCGACATACCCTGGCAACCTGACGTCACCACGGCCGCACAACAAACAATCAAAGCCTTACGCATGGGGGACCTCCTTACGTCGCAGCGCGAAGGTGCCGGATTGGTCCGCCAGGAGCAATGACCGTGCCGCGAGGCACGGCTGTTGTCACTTCTTGGGGAGATTTGCCTTCGCCGGAACCCAACTCCGTCTGATCATGTCAAACCCGGCTGAACCCACTGCGACGCGCCGCCTTAGAGCTTGAGGCCGAATCTCTCCATGTCCTTCTCGACATGACTGCTCATGCCGCGAGCCGTGGCGATGTCCCGATCTCCGGCGGACTTATCGCCGGCTTTCGCTTTCGCAATGCCGCGAGCGTAAATCGCTTGATAGTAGGTAGGAAGCCGCTCGACGGCGCTGTTAAAATATTTGATCGCTTCGGAATACTCTGCCGCCTCGAATGCAATCATTCCGCGTATGAAATAGCTTGGTGCAAAGGCCGGCTTCAACTTCATCACCAGCGCCAGGTCGGCCTTGGCAGGCTCCACCTTTTGCAGCGCCATGTGTATCAGGGCGCGCTGAAAGAAGGTTTCCGGCGTCGGACGAATGCTCGCCGCCCTATCGGTGTCGGTCAGCGCCTTGTCGAACTCTCGCAGCGCGTAATGCGCCGCGCCGCGCAGGGCGTAATAATCGCCGTGGTAAGGGGCCTTGACTTTGCCCGAGTTGATAATCTTCGTGCAAAGCGCAACTTGCTCCTTCGCCGATGATCCATTGGCCCCGATGCAGCCTTGAATGTCTTGCTGAGAAACTGCGCCGCCAGAAGGGGCCGTGGCTTTGCTCTTCGACTTGGACCACGCTTCCGTCGGAACGGCCGCGAGCGCAAGAGCCGCTAGCGCTACAAGAGTGCTAACCTTGCGCATGTCTAACCCCCAAGCTTTTCGATTCGTTCGAGATGCGCCTTGGCGGGCACATTATTCGGGTCGATCGCCAACACTGCCTGAAAATCGCTCTTGGCCTTTGCGTTTTCTCCCGACGCTTCGTAATGCAAGCCGCGTGAGAAAAGCGCCACGACGAGTTTCGGATCGAGCGCGAGCGCCTTGTTGAGGTCGGCGAGCGCCCGGGTTTTGTCCCCCAGGGACATGAACGCGCTGGCGCGCGCCGAGTACGAGGCCGCGTCTTTTGAATCGAGGTCGATCGCTTTGGTATAGTCTTCAAGCGACTTTTTGAATTGTTTTTTGCTGAAGTAGGCCAGCGCACGGTTGTTGTACGAAACAGCCGACTTCGGGTCGAACGTAATCGACTTGGTCAGATCGGCGATGGCCTGATCAAGCTTGCCTTGCACGATGTAGAGCGATCCGCGCGCTTGAAAGGCTCGTGCGAAATTCGGCTTCAGCTTGATCGCTTCATTGTAGTCGGCAAGCGCCCGTGTCGTGTCCCCGGTCTTCAAATAGCCGGATCCTCTGTTGTAATAAGCACCTGCTTTGATTTCCGGATGCACTTTGACCTTCACGACAGCCGAGCAGGCGTCGATCGTTTGGGGCCACGGCGCCGGGGTCTTGCCGAAGCAAGTTTCAGCGGCGCGCTGCAACTCCGGCGGCGCTTTTTCGGCCGCCAGCACTGCGTTGGATGCCGGCAAAACCGAAACCGTCAAGGCAACGCCAACTACAATTTTCACCAAATCGCGCATGTTGCTATCTCCTCAATACCCCGAGCGCTCGCCACTTCGGCGAACGCTCCGTAAGGCGTTGGCAATCGCGGGCATCTAAAGGCCTTGTTTGTTTCCGCCCAAAATTCTGGACACCTCGTCAATACTGCCGCCGCTGTTGCCGAGATTGTTGGTTTGCGACGTTGTGCTGCTGGTGGCCTCTTGGTCGCCATCCGAGTATTGCGGATTGGTGACGATCGCGCCGTCCGAATTATTGATGATGATGCAGCTGCTGTTGGCCGTCGCGCCCGAGGCGCTACCCACGGCGCCTTGGCCTCCGGCGCCGCTCGTGCCGCCGCAGATGATTGTTCCAGCGCCGCTGCCGCCAGAGCCCGGGTCTTCGATGTTCTTGATCGCGATGGCGATTGAAGCGCGGTTTTGTGGTGTGAAATTCCATGGCGCCTTGCACATAAACGGATCGTCCGCAAGGGCTGTCCCGCTGGTGAACGCCACGAATCCGGCCGCTAGTCCCAACACCGATGCAATTTGAAATCTGTTCATCGCTGCTATCCCTTCAAACGCTTTTTGTGTGAATTCGGCGGCGGACACTCTGGGCCCGCCGCCGCAGTCTTATCAGGCCGTCTCGCTTATTCGGCGAGCACCGGACCCACGTTGATCGACACGTTGTTGCCGACTGCCGTCGCAGTGGAACTGATCCACGGCGTCGGAACATTCACGATCCGATTGGGATCGCTGTCCGTCGGCGACAAGGTCGCCGTCGTCAGCTCACGCATGTGGTTGTAACCGTAAGCGGACACGTTGTGCGTGTACGTTTGCGCGGTCACGTTCGCGAGTGCGAACTGCGTGATGTCGGCGATCACAACATGGTTGTCGGGCGTATCAGATGCCAGATTCACCGAGATGTTGTTGGCGACCGCCGTCGACGAGTTGGCGACGCTCACGTTGGTGACATACTCCACGGACGAGTACGCATCGATATTCGAATGCGTGAGGAAGCCCGTAATTGCACCGAGCCCGAACAGCAGCGCCACCTGGTGATGGAGGTTGCCATTGTGGTCGTACGTGCCGCCGTTGGTCGGCGTTGTCAGCGCGAGGTCCGTGGTGGGCAATGCGTACAGAGCATCGCACCACCGCTCGCAATCGCCGCCTTCTCTCGTGTTCGCCACGAACTGCCCATCATGCAGGAAGATCGGGACGTCGGCTGTGATCGACTGGTTGTTACCGACCGCCGTCGCGCTTGCGACGATGATCGGGAGTTCATAACGGGCATCGAGCGGTTGGACATAAACTCTGGCCCATTCGCCGCCATAACCGAGGTCGAGATTTACGTTAGCCGTGTTGCCGCAGAGGTTCGCGGCACCGCCGCCACCACCACCGGCACCGCCAGTGCCGATGCCGGAACCACCGCCGCCACCGCCGCCACCGCCACTGGCCGCACAGGTCGACGATTGAC
>JBKJZU010000065.1:0-5419 GCA_046715015.1 Micropepsaceae bacterium | reverse complement strand
CCCACACGAACGCCTGCGTGCCGGCGAGTGCATCTTTGATGATGCGCGTTTGCACTTCACCGGTACGGCGCGAGGTCGTGACCATGAGAGCGAAGCCGCGTCCGGCGAGGTCTTTCAGTTGCGCGCCGAGGCGGCGCGCGTCGTCCTCAGCGAAGCTGTGCGATTTCGACTTGCCGCCGATGAGTACGGCGATGCGCGGTTGCTTGAGCGCGTCGAATTTTGCGCGCCATCGATCGGCGGCGGCGTCGAGTTTCGCGCGCGTCACCGGGTTCGGGCTGCCCACGATTGCTTCGACGTTCGCGCCGTTGAGGCCATCGTGCTCGGGCGGCACGACGAGATCGAAACTGCCCGGATTGATGCGTGGGTCCTGCAGTTGGACGGTAAACGTTCGGCCAGCGGACATTCGCTTCACCGCGAGCACGTATGGGATCGAGCGCCAGCCGCAACCGATCGCGAGCTTCGGCCACGGTGGCGCGAACGCACTGCTGCCGGTCCCCAGCGCCTGAAAGGGCATGGGCCAGGCGGTGACCGGCAGGATCGTCCAGGGCAAACGCGGGCGGACGGTCTTGGTTACGACCGCAAGTCCGACCGCCTCCGCCAGGCCGCGCGTCTGGCTCGCCATACCGGCGCGGCCGTCGGAGATCGCCCAGGTAACGTTTTCCACCGCCGGTTCGTTCACAGTCTTTCGCGATCCTGTAATTTTATTGCTGAACTCATCGGCCGATCGCGCTAGAACGCTCCCGACGTAATTTTCTGACTCTGTCCGGACGCGATCATGCAGCGGATCAAACTCGACGCCATCGACCGGCGCATTCTTCACGAGCTTCAGGCCGAAGGGCGCATTACGAACGTCGAACTCTCGCACCGAGCGAAGATTTCGGCGCCGCCTTGTTTACGGCGGGTGCGCGCGTTGGAGCAACAGGGCTTCATCCGCGGCTACCATGCCGACTTGGACCCGAAGTCGCTGGGGTATGAGGTGATGGCCTTTGCGTTCGTGGGGCTGAACAGCCAGGCCGAACCCGATCTCAAGGCCTTCGAGGCGCAGGTCCTGCAATGGGCGATCGTGCGCGAGTGCTACATGATGTCGGGGGAAATCGACTTCGTGCTCAAATGCGCTGCCAAGGATTTGAGCGAGTGGCAAAGCTTCGTCACCGAGAAGCTGACGGCGGCGAAGAACGTGGCGTCGGTGAAGACGGCGTTGACCATCCGCGCCTCGAAGCGCGAACCGGGCGTGCCGGTCGAGTTGTAGTTTCACTCCAGCGAAAGCGAGCCAAGGTCTCGCGCGCCATGAACGACGCGGACGATATCGACGCCATCTTTGATCGGCCGGTACAGAATTAGGTATTGTCCGACGGGGAAGGTGCGCACGTTGCCGGCGACGTCGTCGCGGAGACGGCCAGCCTGCGGGTGCTGCGCAAGCATCCCGAATGTCACGTCAAATCGTACCGCGACGCGGTCGGCCGCGGCTTCGTTGTCGGCGGCAATGTAGTCCCAGATTTCAGCAAGGTCGGCGTTTGCCCGCGGCGCGTATGTGACCTGCGCCATTATGCGCGCATTTTTTTCACCTTGGCATTCTTCGCCTTGGCCTTTCGGGCTCGCGCTTCGGAGAGGAACTCCTGTAGATTCCAGGGCTCCGACGGACCGCTTTCAATGCCCTCTTTCCAAGCGTTGCGTAGGTAGTCGATCTCGGCTGCACGCCGTTCTTCCCAGAGTTTCAGCGCGGAATTGACGACATCGTCTGCCGATTTGTAGTCACCGCTCTTGACCGCGTTACGGATGGTAGCCGCGCGCTTGGCGGGAAGGGTGATGGAGAGCTTTGCGGCGCTGGTCATAACTCAGTCCTTGATCGTGGGGTTATCGCCTACTTAAATTCCACCTTCGTGATTTCGTAGGAGCGGCCGCCGGAGGGCGTGTTGACCTCAACCCTGTCGCCGTTCGTCTTGCCGATGAGGGCGCGGGCTAGCGGTGACGAGATCGAGATGCGGCCCTTCGCGAAGTCGGCTTCGAGGTCGCCCACGATCTGATACTTCGCCTTTTGGTCGGTGTCTTCGTCGACGACGGTGACCGTCGCGCCGAACTTCACGACCTTGCCCGAGAGCTTCGAGACGTCGATCACTTGCGCGCGCGAGAGCTTGTCCTCGAGTTCGAGGACGCGGCCTTCAATGAAGCTTTGGCGTTCCTTCGCCGAGTGATATTCGGCGTTTTCGGACAGGTCGCCGTGGGCGCGCGCTTCCGAAATCGAACGAATCACAGACGGACGCTCCACCGACTTTAGGTGCTTGATCTCCGTTTCGAGGGCCTCAAAGCCCTGAGCGGTCATGGGAATCTTTTCCATAATCTCTGCTCAACTCTTCTGCCGCACCGAAGGACAACAAATTCGAAGGGCCTTGGTGGTGCGACCGCCCAAGGCCTCTCAAAAGGTTTGAAATTGCTCGCGAGAGAGTAGCTTCTCGAGCTTGCGCGAGAGACGTAGTCCCCTCGAACGCATGGTCAAGAATATAAGGGAAATGCGGCCAAATTTCAAGATCAGATTGCCGTCATGAATCCTTTGGATTCAAGACGTTAACGGGCGAAAGACTGCAAAGGCGCAACCTCGAGCGTGGAGGTGCGCAGGGCCTCGATGGCCTGTACGGCCGCAAGCGAGCCTGCGACCGTCGTGTAGTAGGGGATCTTGAGCATCAGCGCGGTGCGGCGGATCGAAAGCGAGTCTTTTAAGGCTTGAGCACCTTCGGTCGTGTTGAAGACGAGATCGACGCTGCCGTCTTTCATTGCGTCCACGATGTGGGGGCGGCCCTCGTAAACCTTGTTCACATGGGTGACGGCGACGCCTTCTTTCTGCAAGTGGACCGCGGTGCCGCCGGTGGCGATGATCTTGAAGCCGAGCGCGATCAGACGGCGGGCGAGGCCGACGGCCTTTTGCTTGTCGGCGTCCCGGACCGAGAGGAAGACCGTGCCGGTATCGGGAAGCGTGAGACCCGCCGCGATCTGGCTTTTGGCGAAGGCGCGCTCGAACGTGACGTCGATGCCCATGACTTCGCCGGTCGACTTCATTTCGGGCCCGAGCACGACATCGACGCCGGGGAAGCGGGCGAACGGCATCACAGCTTCTTTGACCGACATGTGGTTGAGCACCGGGTCTTTGAGATTGAAGGACGCCAGTTTCTCACCAGCCATGACGCGGGAGGCGATGGCGGCGATCGGGATGCCGACGGCCTTCGCGACGAACGGCACGGTGCGGCTCGCGCGCGGGTTCACCTCGAGGACATAGATCTGGCCGTCCTGGATCGCGAACTGGACGTTCATAAGGCCTACGACGTTCAGCTCGCGCGCCAGGGCTGCCGTCTGACGCTTTATTTCGTCGATGGTGTCGCGGTCGAGCGACCAGGGCGGAATCGAGCAAGCGCTATCGCCCGAGTGAACGCCCGCCTCTTCGATGTGTTCCATGATGCCGGCGATGAAGACGCTATCCTCATCGGCGATGGCGTCGACGTCGACTTCTATGGCGTTGCGAAGGTATTGGTCGATGAGGACCGGATCGTCGCCCGAAATTTTGAAGACGTCGGTTTGGGCCAGCGTCTCTTCCATGTGTTCTTCGTCGCGCACGATCGTCATGCCGCGGCCGCCGAGGACGAACGACGGGCGGATGACGACGGGGTAGCCGACCTCGCGCGCGGCGGCGAGCGCCTCGTCCGTCGTCAGCGCCGTGCGGTTCACCGGTTGCTTCAGGCCGATGTTGTCGATCAGTGCTTGGAAGCGTTTGCGGTCTTCCGCGGCGCCGATCGCATCGGGCTGCGTGCCCATGATCGGGATTTTCGCGGCTTCGAGGGCGGCGGCGATCTTCAACGGTGTTTGGCCGCCGAACTGGCAGATCACGCCCACGACTTCGCCGTTCGCCTGTTCCGTGCGGATCAGCTCGATCACGTCTTCGGCGGTCAGCGGTTCGAAGTAGAGGCGGTCGGACGTGTCGTAGTCGGTCGACACCGTTTCCGGATTGCAGTTGACCATGATGGTCTCGAAGCCTGCCGCTTTCAGTGCGAACGCCGCGTGGCAGCAGCAGTAGTCGAACTCGATGCCCTGGCCGATGCGGTTCGGGCCGCCGCCCAAGATGATCGCCTTCTTGCGCGCGGTCGGTTCGCTTTCGCATTCGACGCGGCCGGCGAGCGGGGCTTCGTAAGTCGAGTACATATAAGGCGTGAGCGCGCGGAACTCCGCGGCGCAGGTGTCGATGCGCTTGAAGACGGGCGTGACGCCGAGGCGGCGGCGATGCCCTGAGACTGCGCTTTCGCGCTTGCCCGCGAGTTTGGCCAGGCGTGCGTCGGAGAAGCCCTGCGCTTTGAGTTCGCGCATGCCGTCTTCGTCGTCGGGCAAGCCACGTTCGCGCACGCGCTCTTCGGCTTTGACGATGTCTTCGATTTGCTCGAGGAACCAAGGGTCGATCTTCGAGGCGGCGTGCACCTCGCCAGTCGTGAGACCGAGGCGGAACGCTTGCGCCACGACGCGGATACGGTCGGGCGTTGCTTTCGCGAGGGCAGCGATGACGGCGTTCTTGTCGTCGCCGGAACGCAAGCCCGCGATTTCGATTTCGTCGAAGCCGTTCAAGCCGGTTTCGAGCGAGCGCAGCGCCTTCTGCATCGACTCGGCGAACGTACGGCCGATTGCCATCGCTTCGCCGACGGATTTCATCGAGGTCGTGAGGACGGCTTCGGCGCCGGGGAATTTTTCGAACGCGAAACGCGGGATCTTTGTCACCACGTAGTCGAGCGTCGGTTCGAACGAGGCGGGCGTTGCCTTCGTGATGTCGTTCGTCAGTTCGTCGAGCGTGTAGCCAACGGCGAGGCGCGCCGCGACTTTCGCGATCGGAAAGCCCGTCGCCTTCGACGCCAACGCCGAGGAGCCCGACACGCGCGGGTTCATTTCGATGATGACGAGGCGGCCGTCCTTTGGGTTGACCGCGAACTGCACGTTCGAGCCGCCGGTTTCGACGCCGATTTCGCGCAGCACCGCGATCGAGGCGTTGCGCATGATCTGGTATTCTTTGTCGGTCAGCGTGAGTGCCGGCGCGACGGTGATGGAATCGCCGGTGTGCACGCCCATCGGGTCGATGTTTTCGATCGAGCAGATGATGATCGTATTGTCCGCCCTGTCGCGGACGACTTCCATCTCGAACTCTTTCCAGCCGAGCACGGATTCTTCGATCAAGACGGACTTGACCGGCGAGGCGTCGAGGCCGCGCTCGACGATGTCGACGAGTTCTTCCTTGTTGTAGGCGATGCCGCCGCCTTGGCCGCCCAGTGTGAACGAGGGGCGGATGATCGCGGGCAGGCCGACGTGCTCGATTGCCGCCAGTGCTTCGTCCTTGGTCGTCGCGATGCGTGAGCGGGGGCATTCGAGGCCGATCTTTTCCATCGCTTCGCGGAAC
>JBKJZU010000064.1:0-7043 GCA_046715015.1 Micropepsaceae bacterium | reverse complement strand
TCCCAGGCTTGGTCTTTGCCTAAGGCGTCGCGGGTGGTTTGGCGGCGGGGGCGGGGAAGACGCAGAACCTCTGACCGTCGCTCGCGATGAAGACCGCGCCGCCCTTGTCGGTGCAGGATTTGTTCGTGTCGGTGGGCGCGAGTTTGAGGTTGTTCGATTTGGAGTTGTTGATGGTGGTGGTCCGCTCGCTGCTATTCGACTTGCTGCCCTTGACCGTGGTCGCCATCGCAGCCGGCAGCGTGCAGACCTTGGTGCCGTCCTTCTCGACCGCGACCGTGCCGCCGAGGCTCGTGCAAACCGTGTCGGCATTCGCATCGCCGGCGTCGAGCTTGAAGGTGTTCGACTTGGTGGTGTTGATGGTGGTCGCAGCGAACGCACCCTCGACGCCAAGCGCCATCGCACTTAACCCCACAACCGCACAAACCATCGCTGAGAGTTTCATCTCGTTTCCTCCTGTTTATGGCAGCGACACTAGCACCTTATCCCCGACCGCCCACCATGCGCGCCCTAAGCTCGCAATGGCGACACCGCGGAATTGCGCGCCGCGCCTTGCTTGCCCCTGGCGGATGTGGGAGCGTTCCGGCCGCGAACCGAAGAGGAGACTGATCCTCAATCGAATTCGGCGCCGGGGTAGAACGAGACGAGGCTTCGCCCATGACGCGCACGACCGACACCAAAACCCCGCTCACCCGCAAAGAGCTCGTCCAACGCCTCTGCATCAAGATGGCGGCGGCCAACCGCAAGCCGCCGCTGCTGCGCGGCAAGAGAGCCCCGCGCGACAACTTCGAACGCGACGCCATCCGCAAAGAATTCGCCGAATGGTTCGTGGAAGAGTGCATCGAGAAGAACGGCCTCGTCGTCCTGAACACCTACGTCCCCGATACCGGCAACTACATGCGCCCCTTCATGAACAAAGACCGCGCAACCCCACCGCAGCTGTTCGCGCGGTGAGGCGAGTCCACCGCGAGCGCCGACAAGGAAATAGGTATGCTGTCACCTATTTCCGTAAGACAATCGCGGTGACACGATGGACAAGGCCCTGGGAGCGCGGCCCCCTTCGCTAAAGCTACGGCGGCCGAGTGTTGTAAAACTTGCCCCCCGAAGCCTTGGCGCAGGCGGGGCGTCCCCCCCGCTCTTTGAGCGGCTGAGCTTCAGCAAATGCCGGCTGGAAGCCGGCGGTCCCAGGCTTGGCTCTTCGCCTAAGGTGTCGCGGGTGGAAAGCGGTCATTCGTAATGTCGGGTGTCAACGCGGCTGAAGACTGTCAAGCGGACGCCTACCCCTGTCACATGTGGCAGAGATCCTGCGCAAAGCGCGCATTCCACCCGATTCCGTCAGGAACGGTCAGTTGCCGTAGCGGCAATTATCGTTTGGTGAACGCCGCATGTGATCTGATGACCCCTGGTTCAACGACGTCCGAAACGAAGGGTCCAAACGGCGCCGCCATGCTTGCGTTGTTCGCACGTCGCACGAGTCACGTCCCCAACGCGATCGACGCGCGGCGGCGCCGCTTTTTCGCGCTCGCCGCCGTCTTCGTCGTCGTTCAATTGCTGATCGTGCTTTTGTCCTCTGCGGCGCTCGAAGCGGTCGACGTCGCCCGCGCCTTCGCGACCGGCGAAGCGTCATATTCCAAAGCACAAAAGGCGGCGATCATCAGCCTGCTGCAGTTCGACATCTCGCGCGAGCCAGAGCACTATCGCACGTTCGAACGCGAACTCGCCCGCACGCTCGGCGCGCGCGACGCCCGTGTCGCGCTCGAACGCCCCCACCCCGATTTCACCGCCGCCGAAATAGGCCTCGTCAAGTTGGGCATCGATCGTGGCGACACGTTCAGCATGAGCCTCGTATTCGTGTGGTTCAAGAATTGGCGGCCGATCGCCAGCGCCGCGGCCAACTGGCGCGCCGGCGACATCCACGTCGCCGAATTGGCCGCCATCGGCGAAGAGGTCCACGCCGCCGTCGCCGCGCGCGCGCCGCGCGAAACGACTGCGCCGCTCATCGCCCGCGCCACTGCGCTCGACGCCAAGCTGACCGTCCTCGAAAGCGCCTTCACCGCCCATGTGCGCGATGCTACGAAAGAGATCGCCAACATCGCGCTGACGCTCGTGCCTCTGGGCACCGTGCTGTTCGTCGGCGCCGGGCTCATCTTGGCCTGGGGCATCTGGCAGAAGGGGGCGCACAGCGACGAACGCGCCGTGGCTAGCGAGAACCGCTTCAAGGGCTTCACCGAAATCGCCTCCGATTGGTTCTGCGAACTGAACGAGGACCTGACCGTCACCTACATATCCGAGCGCTTTCAGGAAGCGACCGGCGTTCCCGCGAAACTGGTCATGGGTCACCCGTGGGCCGACATCGTAGCGCGCTCGCGGGTCACGATCGAAACATCATCGCACCTCGACGACCTCGCTGCGCACCGCCCGTTCCGCGGCCACAGGATGCGCCACGTCGCCCCCGATGGCACGGAGCGTTATTGGTCGTTGTCGGGTAGCCCGATCGTCGACGACTTCGGCAGGTTCAAGGGTTATCGTGCGACCGGCACCGACATCACCCAGCTGGTACAGGCGAAAGATCTGGCCGAACAGGCGAACAGTGCCAAGTCGGCTTTCCTCGCTAACATGAGTCACGAGTTGCTCACGCCGTTGAACGCCATCATCGGCTTCTCAGAAACGATGAACCACGAAATGTTCGGCCCGTTGGGCGGCGACCGCTACGTCTCCTACGCCAACGACATCCACGCTTCGGGCCGCCACCTTTTGTCAATCATCAACGACGTGCTCGATCTTTCGTGCATCGAAGCGGGCAAGCTCGAAATGCACGACGACCGGGTCTGCCTCACCGAGATCATCGACAGCTGCGTCCTTCTCTGCCGCGATCGCGCGGACACAAGCGGCGTCACCATCGCAACGGATCTGCCAAAGCCCGTGGTCTTCCTGCGTGCCGATCCCGTGCGGCTGAAGCAGATCGTGATCAACCTGCTGTCGAACGCGGTAAAGTTCACACCGCGCGGCGGCCGCGTCGACATCTGCGCGCACATCGATGCGGCCGGCGCGCTCGTCACGGTCGTGAAGGACACGGGCATTGGCATGACACCCGCTCACATCGCCGTCGCGCTGCAACCGTTCGGCCAGGTCGACAATGGCCTCGACCGCAAATACGAAGGCACTGGCCTGGGCCTGCCCCTGACCAAGACTCTGGTCGAGCTCCTCGGCGGCACCTTCGCGATCGAAATCCAACTGGGCGGCGGCACAACGCTCAAATTCACCCTGCCCGCCGGGCGCGTCGAACCTCCCGCCGCGCACGGGGTCGCTGCTTAGCTTGCGCCGCTGAGCACGCTGGAGCCGCCGATCGCACGCGGTCCGCCCGGTTGGAGGGATCGGGGTTGATCGAGGCGTTCCCGAAACTTGCCGCCTACATCGCGCGCGGCGAAGCACGGCCCGCGTTTGCGCGCGCGTTCGCGGCGCAGCCATGCGATTGTCACGGATAAGGCTTAGTTTGTCAGACGCTCATGCTTGCGGAAGAGCCTGACCGCTTGCGCTAGCGCTGCGTATTCGTCGGCGGTTTCTGCGAGCGCTTCTTTCGCGCTTTTGTCAGCCACGACGCGCGCCATTTCGCGCAACTGCGCCGCCCGCCGCAGATAGCGGATCGCTCGCGTTTGGGCGGGTTCCGGTGGCCGTTGGTATTCCATGGCGGCTAAAACGCCCTGGGTGCGCGCCGGTTCCGGGTTCCCGCCGGGTTCCATGTCACGATTTTTGCGTTGGTGGTTTTTGAGGAACGCCTAAGGGCGTGGCTCACGGGCCTTTGAGAGCTGCCGGGAACGAAGCGCTCGCTCGATGGGTGCGTTGCACGCGCTCAGTACACGCGGAAAATCGCGCTCTATGTTTCTCAGGCTCATAGTGTCATGGTCGGCCGATTGCCGTTGGCGTTTTAGATTTTCCGAGACCGAACGCACGCGCCGCGAACACGCCTTCGCGTGTCCGACACCATTAGCCAGAAAGAGATTCGATGATGCTTCGTGCGATTGCCGCCGTGACGGCAGCATTGATGTTGTGTGCCGTTCCCGCGTTCGCCGCAGGCCCGATCAAGGTTGGGAACGGTTGGGATTTTACGCACTACTTCGTGGCGGATTGGACCGGCGACAGCAAAGCCGATCTGATCGTGCGCACGCCAAGCGGCGACTTGCTGCTCTATCCGTTCAAGGACGGCACCTTCTACGACAAGGGCGGGCCGATCAAAGTCGGCGACGGCTGGAACTTCACGCACTACTTCGTCGGCGATTGGACCGGCGACGGCAAAGCCGATCTGATCGTGCGCACGGCGAGCGGCGATATGCTGCTCTATCCGTTCAAGGACGGCACGTTCTACGGCAAAGGCGGCCCGATCAAAGTCGGCAATGGGTGGAACTTCACGCACTACTTCGTCGGCGATTGGACCGGCGACAGCAAAGCCGATCTGATCGTGCGCACCGAGAGTGGCGATATGCTGCTCTATCCGTTCAAGAACGGCACGTTCTACGACAAAAACGGCCCGACCAAAGTCGGCAATGGCTGGGACTTCACGCACTACTTCGCCGGCGATTGGACCGGCGACAACAAGTCCGACCTGATGGTGCGGACGGCGAGCGGCGACATGCTGCTCTACCCGTTCAAGAACAATACGTTCTATGACCAAGGCGGGCCGGTCAAAGTCGGCAACGGTTGGGACTTCACGCATTATTTCGCGGGCGATTGGACCGGCGATGCCAAGTCCGATTTGATCGTGCGCTCCGCCAACGGCGATATGCTGCTCTATCCGTTCAAGAGCAACACGTTCTACAACCAAGGCGGGCCCGTCAAAGTCGGCAACGGCTGGGACTTCACGCACTATTTCGCGGGCAATTGGACCGGCGATGCCAAGTCGGACCTGATCGTGCGCTCCGCCAACGGCGACATGCTGCTTTACCCGTCAGCGAAGGGCACTTTTTACTGATCGTTTGCCGCCTCTAACGGCAACGGAGCGTCTTTCGAACGCTCCGTTGCGCAGCCGCAAAACTCTTGCGCTCTTGTTACTGGTCGAGGATCGGGGCGAAGCCGCCCATGATCATGCGCTTGCCGTCGAACGGCATGTCGCTCATTGCCTTCATGCGCGGGTCTTCCATCACCTTCTTCATGCCCTTGTCGCGCACTTCCTTGGACGGCCATTCGATCCAGCTGAACAGCACCGCTTCGCCGTCTTCGGCTTTCACCGCGCGGCGGAAGTCGGTGACCTTGCCGTCGGGGACGTCGTCGCCCCAGGCTTCGACCATGCGCGTTGCGCCGAACTCTTTGAACAGCGGTAAGCTTTTGCGCGCGTGGGCGAGATAGGCCTGCTTGTTGTTCTTGGGAACAGCAAGCACAAATCCGTCGATGTAGCTCATATCGTTTCCTTCTTTGAGGGTTCTCATGCGGGCCAAAAGCGGGACACGCCGTCCCGCCAAGCCGTTCATGACTGGTTGAAAGTTTAGTGCTTCTGCATCTTTTGCATCATGGCGACATGACGCTTTTTCATTTCGTCGGGCGGCACATCTTCGATGTGGGTTGCGATCCACCAGGTATTGCCGGCGAAATCCTTCACGCATCCCATGCGGTCGCCATAGAACTGATCCGCCACTCCGTCTTTGACTTGGGTGGCACCGGCCTGGAGCGCGCGCTTGTACGTCGCATCCACGTCATCGACGTAAATGTAGAGCGCCGCAGGTGAGGCTTTGAAACCGCCCTCCATGGGGTCCATGAGCATGATGTAGCTGTCGCCGATCTTCAGCTCGGCGTGAGCGATCATTCCGGGTTTGTCGCCGGGCATTATCTTGCTTTCCTTGGCGTTGAACGCCTTCTTCGCGAACTCGATGAGTTTCGCTGCGCCGTCGACCGTTATGAAGGGTGTGATGCTGTGACGGCCTTCCGGCGTCGCTTTGACGTGGGGTTTGACCGTGGACTTTGCGGGTGTTTTTCCGGTTCCCGAACCGGACTGTGATTCTGACACTAGGGTTGCCTCCTGGGCGGATATTGCTCGCGTCTAGGGGTAACAGCCTCGGACAGTGATCGTTCCCGCATCGTGATGCGGGTTACGCATTGTTTACTTGGGGGTCCGTGCGCTCTATCGCGCAAATGCCGCGTTACCGGGCGTCCATGGCGATCAACCACGTTCAAGCGGGGCTCAAGGTGTTGCGCGGGTGAGCGGGCGGCGGGGGACGCGCGGGCGGGCGGAGCAGATTGGCGTGGGATTACCCGCGGTCCGCGGTTTGCGACGTGTCCCCTGATTTTCTCTCCTCGATGAAGTACCAGCACGCTGCCGTCGACAACCGAGCGGCATCGCGTTCGCCCTCGCTTGCCGCGCGCAACACGCCCACGGCAATTGCGTCGATCGCGTCTTGCCGGCGGTCCGTGCTTGACGGCTCCAGAACCACGATGAGTTGCCATGCGCGCCGGATGGCGGTGGTGAGCGTTTGGATCGCAGAGGAATCAAAAGAGCCAAGGACGCTTGCGGCGGACGGCGCCGGTGTCCCGATGCGGCGGATCAAGAATTCTCGCGTTGCCGCCGAAAGCGGCGACCGCGCCGCAACGCACGCTGCGTCGAACGCTTTGAATTTTGCGCGCAAGGATAACGCTCTTTTGCCGGCCATCGTCGCCATGTGCCCTTTTCCGGCCACCTTACGGCGGGAACCACTGCCGAGCGCTGTTCAATAGTGACCAATGGGAACCGGCAATCGCGGACGCATTCTCGGCGTTAAGGCGGTTCGGAGGAACCATTGTGTCCCAGCGGGGTTGTCTCACTTGAGAATTCCCCAAGGAGGAAAGCCTCATGACGACTATTATTGAACGGCCGAGGGGCGGCGACGGTGGCACGACCGTAATCGCTGTCGTCGTCGGCATGATGGCCGCGGCGGTGATCGGAATGTTTGCTTTCGGCGTGTTCGATCGCCAGCAACCCGCAGCAACGGAATTGACCATCCAAACACCGGCGGCGGCAGTGGCACCGATGGCGCCGACCGCACCGACAGCCCCAACGGCGCCGACTGCGCCAACCGCCCCAC
>JBKJZU010000063.1:0-3825 GCA_046715015.1 Micropepsaceae bacterium | reverse complement strand
GGGTTCGAATCCCTCCGGCTCCGCCATTCAACCCCGAAGTATCACAATTTTTTCGACTGCAAGCATCTTGGGCCCTAGTAGCGGCCCTAGAAACGTGGAGTAGAGGCGGCACCAATCGATCGGCGTTGGTTCCGTCCTGCGGCGAGGGTGCGCAGACCATCGGAAATCGGTTTCGTCGCCTAGTGTCGAAGGAAATTGAGTCCGTCGTCGTTTTCACCGGTAATCGTTATCGTTTTCATAGTCGCCGCTATCGTCTTCAAAGTCTTGGTGATGCGGATAGGCATCGCTATCGTCGTCCTCGTAGGCATGCCCATAGTCGCTGCGCGGGCGTAGCTCCTCGTCGTCATAGCGGCTGCGGCGTCCCGATTGCGCGTTGTTGAAAGTGGCCTCGGACACATCATCCGCACCATCGTCGCGAGAAGACGCGCGCTCGTCGTGTGCTTGTTCGCCGTCATAGCGGTCTTCGAGGGCGGCACCGCCCTTCCTCACTGCTGTAGGCTGAATCGTTGGCGTGCTCTTGACCCGCCGGGTCGGCGGGGTCGGCGGAGTTCGCGTTTGAGCCGTGACAGCAGCCAGCGAAAAAGTCTGCGCGCGCGCAGGCCCCGCTTTCCGGCTCACGATCTTCGCCGGGCTGGCCGTGTTTGCAAGTGCCTTCGGTTGGACTGCCGGCACCATGCTTAGCATGACCTTCTGCTGAGGTGCAGATTGGGGCTTAATCTTCGGAAGGATCGGTTTAGGACTGACCTTCGACCGAAGGACCGGATGTGGCACTGCCTCTCGCGGAGTCCTCTCACGCTCCCATGCCGCTTGGACCTGCTGGGCGCATACCGTGTCGCGGGGGTCGAGCCGCGGCTTCCACTCGGGGCCGAATTTTGACCGCGCGAGTTCAACAAACTGCGAACAATGCGCCAACTGTGCCAGGTTATATGAGGCCGCCGGACGCACGGGGACGCGCACGTTCTGCCCAACGCCAGCTGTCAGGAAGGCTAGTAAACACACCGCTGCAATACCGGCAGCGGGTGTCAGAAGACGCGCCGAAACCGGCACAAAAGCGTCGATGTGCTTTGCAAAGTTGTGCATCACACTGTTCGCCTCAAACTGCCGAAGATGCGACGACTCCGAACCCCGGCGGTCACCCATCCGCAGCTGTGCATTGGGAACACAAAAGCAGCGGCTTGGTTCCAACTGGGCGGCTGCACCAGCCATGATGAAATGTCCCGCCTCGCGCTGCTCCTTTGTTGCCGGAACTTTGGAACCAAGAGACGCGTTTAAACGCTGGCGTATAGAGGCCAACGATGACGCACCAAGGAACAATCCAGCCCGGTCGGAAAGCAACGTTGTCGACACAGACGCCGAGTTGGATCGGATTGAGAAATTGGTCCAAATTCTCGACAACTGGTTCTTGATTCCCGGCACCAATGTGCGCGTTGGCCTCGATGCGATTGTGGGGCTCATTCCGGGAGCTGGGGACGTAGTAATGCTGCTGGCGAATATCCATGTGGTCCAGCGGTTGTCCGAGCTGGGCTTGCCGGCGTTAGTGCGGCTCCGCATGTACGGAAACGTGCTTATCGATCTTGCGGTCGGTGCGATCCCAATACTGGGCGACATTTTCGACGTTGCCTTCAAGTCAAATGTGCGCAACCTGGCGCTAGCGCGGCGCTACCTGAACCGGGACTGACGCATGGGTCCAGTCGCTCATCGCGTTTGCCGATAAGGCGGCAGCGCCGGGCTCATCTTCGTGAAGCAAGGCGGCTGAGCCGAAATCGTCACTAACACAGCCGACACCCCGCGCCCGGCGTCGGCGCACCTATATTCGTCAAACGATGGCGAAGACCCCAAAGGACAAAGAGCGCTCTCGCGCGCGCCAAAAACGAATGCCCACCCTCCAGGCTTGACGCTCGATGGGGCAGTTTGTCGGTGGGCTACAATGGTGGTTGTCGGATCGCCTGGCGATGAATGTGTCGGACACAAACTTCGGCGAGCACACGCAAATCCGTAGCTTCTTGAAGCAGTGGTTCAGCTTCAACAGCCTCAGTTTCTCACAGTCGATGATCGGGGTGTCTTCGTTGCGCGGCGGGAGCATCACAATGAATGCGCGGCCGTCGGCACATTGGGCACTCTTCGCCGGCCCTCGTTTCGCGATCCCGTTGAAGAACGTGCGGTTACATGGTGCGTTCGTACTAGGTCGGCTAACAGCTCAACCCTGGAGCTGAGCCGAAACCTTGCCGCCGTTCTCGGCGAGTTTTTTCATGACGGCGCGATGGAGCCATATGTTCATGTCCGCGCTCCCGTCTCTGGTCCCGGTATACCCCAGCTCTTTTGCGAGCTTCTTGCGGTTGTCGAGGCTGGAATTTAGTCCGAGGAGCTTCATCAGATCGACGATCGAAGTTTTGTAGTTTAACTGCTGGCTGGCCTTTGCGGCGGCAGCAGCGAGAGTTGCGTCGACATCGACTGCTTGCGTCGCTGACGGCTTCGGCTGAGCGTCTGCTGAATGCGGAGCAACGGGTTTGGTGGGCGCCGGCACTGGCGCCGCCGCGGCCTTCCCGAAAATCGCATCTCTGATCATTTCGAACACGCTCATGACAGTCTCCTCGGAATTTTGGAACGCACGCCAAATAAGATGACGCCGCCGTTGGCCGGCGGCTACAAGCGGATCCCATTACCAAAGCGGTTGGAGCTAGCGGCAGGCCATAGGACTAAACGGACCGGAATACCTTCGGTTCCAATGGACCACTCATACGATGAAGGCAGTTGCGCCCCGCACAAACTCAGCGGTACGCGTACCGTGGTTCCATAAACAAACACGCGCGGTTCCCGGAACGTCGTAGCCCCTCGATGTTCCCTCCTACCCAACTTAGGATGAGCGAAGCCGTCGATAACCATCATGCCGCTAGATTTTGTCGCGAAACAGCTGGAGCGCAATCAGGGTTTCATCGCGCCGTACGCCGTTCGCAATATTCCAGGCTCGCTGCCGGGGGCTCACCGTCATAAAGCACGAATTGGGGATGTGCGAAGCGGCGCGCTCCAGCCTACGGATCAATCTCCGAGATTTTCGAGCCTTCGATTGCGAGGCCGGCCATGAGGCCGGTTTGGTCGAAGGTGAAGGCGTAGACGTCGTCGTTCAGCGTTGTTGTGGTGAGGTTCTTCGCGACACCTTTGTCGACGAGCACGATCGTGGGGCCGACGCCCAACTCCCAGCCGTCGGAGTCGTCGAGGTATTCGAGCGAGCGGTCGGTCATCAGGAAGAGCGCGTAGCCGTAGCTTTGGATGCCGGCTTGCAGACCCCAGGAGCCGGAGAGCGAGTTGTAATATTGGGTTTGCTGGTCGGGGTAGAACAGCACGCCTTCGCCGAACGAACCGCCGAAGATGAAGCCCGCTCTGACGATGCTCGGGAACACCAAGATCGCTTTGGCTTGGCCTGCGATCGTCTCGGCGAACGGTTCGCTGTCGTAGAGTTTTTGCAGCGCGCGTTCGCCTTCGCTCGTGAGGTCGACGCGGGCGGCTTCGGCGGCGCCGGTGATCGCGAGGGCGATAGCGGCGGTGGCGGCGAACAGGATGCGGCGCACAGACATCGGCTTGGCTCCTTCCAGGGTTGGCGCCTGCCGTAGGCGGCATAGCCGGGCGCGCCAATCACGAATCTGTTCAAGCAGAGTGTGGGCTTGGGATAAACGCCAGATTTGGCGAGTCAGCGCCGACGCTCGCGTAGAACGGGCGGTGGGGTGGTGCCCTGCGCGTGCGTTCAAATGCAGAAAAGTAGATTGAACCACCCGCCTACGCCAAGGCTTCGGCGGGCAGGCGAAGGACACCAAAACCACCAAGACGCTC
>JBKJZU010000062.1:0-2577 GCA_046715015.1 Micropepsaceae bacterium | reverse complement strand
GCTCTATACGGCGATCCTGTGGAACGGGGTTGCGATCGCGCTCGACACCCGAAGTCAGTTCGGAAGGCTCGTCGCAATGGGGGTGTGCCTCAACTTTCTGCTCTACATCCTCATCAACACATCGATGTCGATGGGGCTTATTCCGGTCGTGGGTATTCCGCTGCCGCTGGTGAGTTATGGCGGCACGGCGCTGCTCACCGTGTTGTTCGGCTTCGGGCTGATGCTCAGCGTGCAGGTGCACCGCGCGATCGACATCCCGCGGTCGGCGGCGGCGTTGATCTAGCGCGGCTTACTTTGCGCGGACGCGGCGCCAGAACCAGCGCACGCCGAAGAAGCCCAACAGGAACACCGGAATCCACGGCAGGATGCCGACGAAGAGCGCGAGCACCGCGGCCGCGCTCCCGCCTAAGACACGCAGCGAATTTTGCCAGACGTCGCGCACGGGCTGCAGCGCGTCGCTCGCGGTCGATTGCGCTTCGAAAGCGATCGAGACGTTTTCCTTGGCGATGCGCTCGGCGAGGTCGCGGCGTTGGCCTTCGATGCCTTCGATCTCGGCCTGGGTTCGCGAGATTTCGCCTTCGATCTTGATCAGATCGTCGGTCTTGGCGCCGCCGCGCTTGGAGAGTTCCATCATCCGGTCGCGGTAGTTCGTGAGCTGCGACAGGCGGCTTTCGATGTCCTTCACCTGGTTCGTGACGTTCTGCGCGCTGGTCACGCGCGCTTTGATCAGGACGTCGTCTTTGCTCTCGTTCGGCAGCAGTTCCATCAGCGCCTGCTCGAACGGGGCGACGCTGTCATGGGGCAGGGCGACGCTCAGGTTCGCGACGGGAAGCGGCGCGTCCGGTTCGCCGACCAGGCGGAACGAGGCCGACATGACCTTGCACTTCAAGGCGGGGTCGTTCTGGCACTTGTCGCGGGCGCGTTCGAAGCGGGCGCGGATGAAGTCGCTTGCCATCGAGACGGTGAGGTTGTGATCGTAGACGTAGGACTCGCCGGATTGCGATTGCCCGCGGGTGCGCCCGTCTTCCGCTTTGCCCGCGTAGCCCATGACGACACCTCCCGTGGTTACGGCGTCCATCATGGGCGCTGGCGCAGACGCTGGTTCTGCGGGGGCGTAGCTGGCTGAAGTTTGCTCGCTCTCGCCGCAGGCGGCGAGGGCGGTGGTGCAGAGCAGAAGTGTCACGAAGGCGCGCGGCATTGGGTTCTCCCGAGGTGATGTGCCAGTCTAGGGCGAGGATTGTGGCGGAGGCTGGACAATCTCATGGCGGTTCGTGCACACGTGGCCTCGTGTCGCAAGCGATGAGGCCAATCCCATGAAGAACCTATTTTCACTCGAAGGGCGCACGGCGCTGGTTACCGGCGGGTCGCGCGGGATCGGGAAGATGATCGCGGCCGGGTTCGTGGCGCACGGCGCGAAGGTCTACATCTCCTCGCGCAAGGCCGCTGCGTGCGAGGCGACGGCGAAAGAGCTCAGCCAAGGCGGGGGCACATGCATCCCGATCGCAGTCGACATTTCGGAGGTGGGCGGCGCGCGTTCGCTGGCCGCGACCTTGGGCGCGCGCGAGAAGCAACTCGACATCTTGGTCAACAACGCGGGCGCGGCGTGGCTGGAGCCGTTCGGTGCGTTCGCGGAGAAGGGCTGGGACAAGGTGATGGACCTGAACGTGAAGTCGCCGTTCTTTCTGACGCAGGCGCTGCACGGATTGTTGCGCGCGGGTGCGTCGGCTGAGCGGCCTTCGAAAGTCATCAACATCACGTCGATCGACGGCATTTCGGTGACACCGCAGGAGACTTATTCGTACGGCGCCAGCAAAGCGGCACTCATTCACCTGACCAAGCGGTTGGCGTTGAAGCTGATCGAGGACAACATCGTCGTGTCCTCGCTGGCGCCGGGCGCGTTCGCGTCGGAGATGAACGTCATGGCGCGCGACGAGGGCGAGCGCGTGGCGCGCTCGATCCCGGCGCGGCGCATCGGGCAGGACGAAGACATGGCGGGGGCTGCGATCTATCTCGCGAGCCGGGCCGGCGACTACGTGGTCGGGCAAACGCTGGTCGTCGACGGCGGCGTCGCGATTACGCGGGTGTTGGCTTGAGATTTGGCCAGCGGCGCCGTGCCGCGTGGCGGATATCGGCGCTTCCTGGACAGGGCCGGGGCCGCTTGCTATACGCACGCCCTCTTCGCGCTTGCCGTCCGGCGCTCGCGGAGCTTCCAGACCGGTCGGGTGATTAGCTCAGTTGGTAGAGCAGCTGACTCTTAATCAGCGGGTCGCAGGTTCGATCCCTGCATCACCCACCAATGAAATCAAATAGATAAGTTGACATATGGTGGCTGCGGGGAGAGCGCAGTCATCCAAACTAGCACCGAACTAGCACGAACCGCGATCTCGCGGTGTCGAGAAGCGCTCCTTGGAGAATTGGCAGCGCACGATGGGTTGAAATTTGGAGCGCTCGACCTAGCGGACACGCAATGACACACGCACCCTTGCGGGTACACCTTAGACCGCGATCAAGTAACGAGCCTGGAGCCGGGCAATATGTGCATCGAGCCAATCCGGATTAGCGTTCGAGGACCACTCC
>JBKJZU010000061.1:0-5539 GCA_046715015.1 Micropepsaceae bacterium | reverse complement strand
AAGACGCCGAGCAACCGATCATCCAAAAGATCGACCCCGACGCCGAACCGATCCTCTCAGTCATGCTCTCGGGCGACATGCCGACGCGCGACCTCACCGAGTTCGCGGACAAGCAGATCAAGGAACGGCTCGAACGCGGCTCCGGTGTCGGCCAGGTCACGATCTTGGGCGGCCGTGCCCGCCAAATCCGCATCTGGCTCGACGCCGACAAGATGCGCGCGTTGAACGTGACCGCCGACGACGTTGTGTCCGCTCTTCGCCGTGAAAACGCCGATATGCCCGGCGGCAACCTGGAACTCGCGGGCGAACGCGCCGAGTTCAGCGTCAAGACGAAGGGCGAGATCCAACGCGTCGACGACTTCAAGAATATCGTCGTCGCGTTCCGCCAACTTGCTCTACCGACCCTGCTGGGCGACGTCGCGCGCATCGAAGACGGCGCTGAAGACGAGCGCACGTTTGCAACCCTGAACGGCAAGCCCGGCATCTCGCTCGAAGCGCGCCGCCAATCCGGCCAAAACACTGTCGAAGTCGCAAAAGCCGTCAAACACGAAATCGAATCCATGCGGCACGCCGTGCCCGCGGGCGTCGAAATGGTTGTGGCGCGCGACATCTCGCTTTTCATTGAGGAGTCCGTAAACGACGTCGGGTTCGACATCGTGCTCGGCATCTTCCTCGTCATCGTCATCACGATGGCGTTCCTGCTCGACTTCCGCGCGACCATCATTGTGGCGATCGCGATGCCGACGTCCCTGATCGCGACGTTCTTCGCGTTCTATTGGGCAGGCTTCACGCTGAACAACCTGACGCTCATGGCGTTCTCGGTGTCCGTCGGCCTACTCGTCGACGACGCGATCGTCGTCCTCGAAAGCGTGCACAGAAAGCTCGAAGAAGGCCTATCGCCGGCCGAGGCCGCTTCAAAGGGCACCAGCGAAGTCGCCGTCGCAGTCATGGCGGGCACCTGGGCGGTGGTCGCGGTCTTCGTACCCATCGCCTTCATGGAAGGCGTCGTCGGGCGCTTCTTCTATCAGTACGGCCTCGCGATCGTCTTCTCGGTCCTCGTCTCCCTACTCGTCTCGCTGACGCTAACCCCGGCGTTGTGTGCGAAGTTCTTGAGCAAGCTTCACCTTGGCCCGGTTGCACGACGCGTTGAAGGGTTCCATCACGGACTTGAGGCGCTCTACAAACGCATCCTTCATTGGTCGCTTGAGCACCGCTGGACGGTGCTCGCCATCGGCTTCGGGACGATCGTTGTCGGCGTTATGCTCGCCCGCGGCATCCCCTTCGACTTCCAAGCCAAGACCGACCGGTCGGAGTTCTTGGCGAGCATCGACCTGCCCTACGGCACCGGCATCGCCGATACGAAGGCCGTTGCCGCGCGCGTGAGCAAGACGCTGCAAACCACCAAACACGTCAAAACCGTCTTCGCAACCGTCGGCGGCGGCGCGCAACCGCGCATCAACCGCATCAATCTCTACGTCGGCTTGACGTCGAAGCGCGAACGCTCTTACGCCGAAAACCAATTCGTCATCATGCAGCGGGTGCGCGAGCTCCTGGCCAAAACGGTGCCGGAAGCCAAACACATCGAAGCCGTCGAAGTCCCTTGGATCGGCGGCAGCTCCAGTTTCAACACCGCGATCACCTATTCGCTGCAAGGTAGATCGCTGGAAACATTGCGCGAAAAAGCCGACGCCATCGTCGCCCGCATGCGCGCCGACACGGCGACGTTCACGGACGCCCGCTCGTCCTATGAAACCGGCAAACCGGAAGTGCAAATCCACGTCGACAGGGGTCGCGCTGCCGACCTCGGCGTTGCGATCCGCCCGCTTGCCACGACCGTGCGCGCCCTCATCGGCGGCATCGACGCCGGCACTTACGAAGAACTGGGCAATCGCTACGACGTTCGCGTCCGCCTTGAAGAAGCTCAACGCAATGACCCGACGAAGCTCGACCAAGTTCAGGTGCGCAGCACGAATGGCGGCTTGGTCGATCTCGCAAGTCTCGCCACCTTCAAGATCGAGGAAGGCCCGGCCCAAGTCGATCGCCGCAACCGTGCACGTACCATCACGATCCTCGCGAACAACCCACCGGGCGTCGCGCTCGGCACCGCGACTGACAAACTGCAGAAGATCGTCACCGAAATCGGCCTGCCGCAAGGCTACACCGGCACGTATATCGGCCAAGCCGAACGCATGAAGGAATCAGCCGCGGCAATCGGCTTTGCGTTCGTGCTGGCGCTCGTCGCGCTCTATATGATCCTGGCCAGCCAGTTCAACAGCTTCTCCCAGCCCGCGATCATCATGCTGACCGCGCCGCTGTCGTTCGTCGGCGCGTTCGCAGCACTCTCGTTCACCGGCATGACGATGACCATGTTCGCGCAGATCGGCATGATTGCGTTGATGGGCCTTGTCATGAAGAACGGCATTTTGCTCGTCGACTACGCCAACACCGCACGCGAAACCCGCAACGTAACGGCGCGCGAAGCGATGGAAGAAGCGGGTCCGCGCCGTATGCGTCCCGTGCTGATGACGCAGCTAGCAACCGTCTTCGGCATGATCCCGGTCGCAATTTCGGTGAGCCAGGGTGCGGAGTTCCGCAACGGCATGGGCGTGTTGATGATCGGCGGCATTCTGTCGTCGACGCTCCTCACGCTTTTCATCGTTCCGGTTGCCTACACGTTAATGGCGGACGCGTACGCCGAATTTGGACGCGTGACAGCTTGGGGCCGGGGCGTTCGGACCCGCCTTTTCCGCCCTGGCGCGTCGCCGGCGGAGTAGGCGCTTAACTGCACCTTAAGCCGCTTCCGGCACGATGCTGCCGGGATGAAGCGCCGAAAAATGGCGCCCGGGGTCAGTCATGGCAAAAGCAGTATTTCACAAGAACCAGCGCATCTACGTGAAGACCGTCGGCACGTGGTCGACGATCGAGCGCGTCCTTCCGCATTGGGCAAAGGGCTTGGATGAGCCTCTGCGCATTTTCTACGACGTCGGTCTCGGCCGGGAGTTCTCGGCCGAAGAGCTTCAGACAGAGCAAGCCCACAGCTCGTCGAACGTCCCTGTCGGCACCGAAAGCTGGCGCCTCGTTCGCGCGAAGAACAAGTACAAGGCCCCCGAAGAGTGCGGCAACCACCCCTACCCCGGTACGCACCCGCAGGTCGTGACGGGTGAAGCGGAATGGGGCGGCTGGCGCGTGCCCGGCGCGGAGTACGATCTCTATCCGGAGAAAGTCGAACATCAGGCGCGCATGATTGTGACGGCGCCCAAGATGGCGGCCCTCCTGCGCGTGCTGAGCGATTTCGTGAAGCTCGAACCGGAAAACGTACCCCACGAAGTGCAAGCGCTCTGCAAGGAAGCCGCCGGTATGCTGCGCTACATCGAGCAGGACATTCCGCAGTAATCTGTTGACATCAGCTTCCGGGAAGATTTGACGTTCGGGCGTCCGCCATTTGGCGCGACGCCCGAACCATTTCCGGAAGGCCGCCATGTCATCCAAGATCGACGCGTTCCGCCGCTTGCACGAAAGCGGCTGCTTCGTCATTCCGAACCCGTGGGATTGCGGTAGCGCGATTTATCTCGAGAAGCTCGGCTTCAAAGCGCTAGCAAGTACGAGTGCCGGATTCGCCTGGTCGCAGGGCTCCCGCGACAACGACGTGACGCTCGACGAATTGCTCACGCACCTCAAAGCGCTGGCCGACGCCGTGAAGATTCCGGTCAACGCCGATTTCGAAGATGGCCTCGCCGTCGAACCCGAAGGCGTCGCGGCCAACGTCACGAAAGCGGTCGCGACCGGCATCGCGGGTCTCTCGATCGAGGACTCGACGCGCGATGGCGGCGAGCCGCTCTACGCGTTCAACACTGCCGTGGACCGCATCAAGGCCGCCCGCGCCGCCATAGACAAATCCGGAAGCGGCGTCCTGCTCACGGCGCGCTCGGAAGGATTTATCAGAGGCCGCCCGGATCTGGCCGAGACGATCAAACGCCTGCAAGCCTTCGCGGCCGCCGGCGCCGACTGCCTGTTCGCGCCCGGATTGAGCAAGAAAGAAGACATCGCGGCGGTTGTGAAAGCGGTCGCGCCAAAACCGATAAACCTGATCGGCGGCCCGTGGATCACGGTTGCTGAGATCGCGGACCTCGGCGTTCGCCGGATCAGCGTGGGCGGTTCGCTCGCACATGCCGCCTGGCGCGGCTTTTCGGCTGCCGCAAAGGAAATCGCGGAACACGGCACATTTGGCGGCTTCGCGGGTCCAAAGCTCGATCTCAATGCTGTGTTCGAATAGGGCCTACCCCGCAGCGCCGCAAATCGCATACAACGCGAGGCTTCGACTTAGTGAGGGCCCCGCGCAATGAAGACCGAGACGCCGATCCCGATCCGCCGCCAGGACTACCGCGCGGCCCCCTACCGCGTCGCGCGGACGGAACTCGAGTTTCACCTCGACGAAACGACGACGCGCGTCTACGCGACGCTGCACGTCGAACGCCAGAACGACACGGTTGGGCCGCTGGTTCTGGACGGCGAGCATCTGAAGCTTATCGATATCAAACTCGACGGGCGTCCCTTGCCCGCAGACGCCTATGAAGTGACTGCGGACAAATTGACGGTCAAGAACCCGCCTGCAACCCGTTTCCGCCTCGACACGGCCGTCGAAATCAATCCGAAAGCGAACACGGCGCTCAGCGGTCTCTATATGTCCGACGGCATGTTCTGCACGCAGTGCGAGGCAGAAGGCTTCCGCCGCATCACATACGCCTACGATCGGCCCGACAACATGTCGTCCTATCGCGTACGGATGATCGCTGACAAAGCCCGCTTCCCCGTGCTGTTATCGAACGGCAACCCGGACGGGTACACGGCGCTGCCCGGAGGCCGTCACATGGCCGAATGGGACGACCCGTTTCCGAAGCCTTCGTACCTATTTGCGCTCGTCGCGGGCGATCTGGCGCACGCCGAAGACCACTACGTCACGAGCTCTGGGCGCCGGGTCAAACTCGGCATCTACGTCACGCACGGCAACGAGGACAAAGTCGACTTCGCCATGGGTGCCTTGAAGCGCTCGATGAAATGGGACGAAGATGCGTTTGGCCGCGAATACGACCTCGACGTCTTCAACATCGTCGCGGTCAGTGCATTCAACTTCGGTGCGATGGAGAACAAAGGCCTCAACATCTTCAACGATAAACTCATTCTGGCGCGCCCTGATACGGCAACCGACACCGACTACGACCTAATCGAAGCCGTCGTCGGCCATGAGTACTTCCACAACTGGTCCGGCAACCGCGTGACATGCCGCGATTGGTTCCAACTCTCGCTGAAAGAAGGCTTCACCGTTTTCCGCGACCAATCGTTCTCGGCCGACATGCGTTCGGCCGCCGTCGAACGCATCGGCGACGTCCGTGCGTTGCGCGCGCGGCAATTCCAGGAAGACGGAGGGCCCCTCGCTCATCCCGTACGCCCGGACGCGTATCTCACGATTGACAATTTCTACACGGCGACGGTCTACGAGAAGGGCGCCGAACTTTGCCGCATGGTGCGCACGATCCTGGGC
>JBKJZU010000060.1:0-6906 GCA_046715015.1 Micropepsaceae bacterium | reverse complement strand
GCCTCTTTTTCCAACCCCTGCACCCATTTGCCGAGCGCGGCCAGGCCGTTCATGCGCGCGCGGTGCGCGAAGGCGCGCTGCGCGGCGGCGACGTTTTCTTTTCTGCCGCCCCAAGCCTTCTGCGGCGCGGCTTGCAACGCGCGGCCATAGGAGAAGGTCAGCGCCCAGGGCAGCGGCCCCAACTTGTTCATCGCGTCGAGATGCGCCGTCGCCTCTTCGTCCGACTGACCGCCGGAAAGGAACGCGATGCCCGGCACCGCCGGCGGCACGCAGTTCTTCAGCATCCTCACCGTCTTCTCGGCGACTTCGGCGACGGACGCCCGCTTCGCCGACTTCTTGCCCGCGATCGCCATGTTCGGCTTCAGCACCATGCCTTCGAACTTCACGTTTGCGTAGTAGAGTTCCTGGAACGTCTCCTTCAGCACCCACTCCGTCACCTGATGGCAGGCGTCGATGTCGTGCTCGCCGTCCATCAACACTTCGGGCTCGACGATCGGCACGATATTCGCTTGCTGGCAGAGTGCCGCGTAGCGCGCGAGTGCGTGCGCGTTCGCATGGATGCAGTTGAACGACGGAATACCGGGCCCAATGTCGATCACCGCGCGCCACTTCGCAAACCGCGCACCGCGTTCGTAGTATTTCGGCAACCGCTTCGAAAGTCCGTCGAGCCCCTTCGTGATCAACTCCTTCGGCGACCCCGGCAGCATCTCGGTGCCTTCATCGACCTTGATCCCGGGCAGAGCGCCCGCGTCGGCGATGATCTTGACCAGCGGCGTGCCGTCGGCCGCGTCCTGCCACATCGTCTCATCATAGTGAATGACGCCGGAGATGAACTCCCTCATCGCGCCCGTGCGGAACATCAGTTCGCGATAGTCGCGCCGGCTCGTCTCCGTCGACTCGACGTTGATCGCATCGAACCGCTTCTTGATCGTCGTCGTGCTTTCGTCGGCGGCCAGAATGCCTTTGCCAGGCGCAACCATCTTCCGCGCGTTCTTTTCCAATTCGCTCATCGTTTCTCTCCCATCACGCCGCAAGCGCTTTCACGCCGGGCAGCTCTCGTCCTTCGAGCCATTCCAAAAATGCACCGCCCGCCGTCGAGCAGTACGTGAAGTCGTCCTCTGCGCCCGCGTGCGCAAGCGCCGCCAGCGTATCGCCGCCGCCCGCGACCGACACCATCGCGCCCACTTTGGTCAGCATCGCGACGTGACGGGCTACCGCACTCGTCCCGTTGTCGAACGGCGGCGTCTCGAACGCGCCGACGGGTCCGTTCCACACGACCGTCTTCGCCGTCTCGAGCCGCGCCGCAATCGCTGCGATCGAATCCGAACCTATGTCGAGGATCATGCCGTCCTCCGGCGTCTCGGCGATCGGCAACGTCTTGGACGCCGCCATCGCCTTGAATTCCTTCGCGACCACGCCGTCGCTTGGCAGCACGATCGCGCAGTCGAGCGCCTTCGCCTTCGCCATGATCTCGCGCGCCTTGTCCAGTAGCGCCGGTTCGTGCAGCGACTTCCCGATCGGAAACCCTTGCGCTTTCAAAAACGTGTTCGCCATACCGCCGCCAATGACCAGCGCGTCGACCTTGGTGATCAAGTTCTCAAGCACCGCAAGCTTCGACGAAATCTTGGCGCCGCCGACGATGGCGACGACCGGATGTTGAGGTTTTTCCAGAACGCGCGACAGCGCTTCCAGTTCCTTCTGCATCCCGCGCCCCGCAAAGGCGGGCAGCCGGTGCGCCAAACCCTCGGTCGTGGCATGCGCTCGATGCGCGGCGGAGAACGCATCGTTCACGTAGGCATCGCCGAGCTTCGCGAGCGAAGCCACAAAGCGCGCCTCGTTCTTCTCTTCCTCGGCGTGGAATCGCGTGTTCTCAAGCAACAACACGTCGCCGCCTTTCAGCGCAGCGACGGCCGCTTCGGTATCTGGTCCAATGCAATCGTCTGCGAACCCGACCGCCTTGCCGACCGCTTTGCTGAGCGCGGGCAGGATCGCTTTCAGCGACATGCCTTCGACGCGCTTTCCGTCCGGCCGCCCGAAGTGCGACAGCACCACGACGCGCCCCCCCTTCGCCACGAGATCGCGAATCGTTCCCGCCGCCTGATCGATGCGTGCCGTGTCGGAGACGGCGCCGTCCTTCATCGGCACATTCAAGTCCGCGCGCACCAGCACGCGTTTTCCCTTGGCTTCCAGCTGATCGATCGTGCGGAACGCCGCCATCAGATCAGTTTCGCCATCGCGACCGCCGTGTCGCCCATGCGGTTCGCAAAGCCCCACTCGTTGTCGTACCAGGCCATGACGCTGACGAGCGTGCCGTCCATGACCTTCGTCTGATCGAGCGCGAAAGACGACGACGCGGGATTGTGGTTGAAGTCCATCGAGACCAAGGGCGCATCGACGATGTCGAGCACGCCCTTCAATTCCTGCGAAGCTGCACGCTTCATCGCGTCGTTGATCTCGGCAACCGTCGTTGCGCGTTTCGCGACGATCTTGAGGTCGATCACCGAAACGTTCGGCGTCGGCACGCGGATCGAAATCCCGTCGAGCCGGCCCTTGAGTTCCGGAAGCACCAAGCCCACGGCCTTCGCGGCACCGGTCGACGTCGGGATCATGGAAAGCGCCGCGGCCCGCGCGCGATAAAGGTCTTTGTGCATCTGGTCGAGCGACGGCTGATCGTTCGTGTACGAATGGATCGTCGTCATCATGCCCTTGTCGATTCCAACCGTGTCGTTCAGGACCTTCGCGACCGGAACGAGGCAGTTCGTCGTGCACGACGCGTTCGAAACGACGATGTGATCCTTGGTCAGCTGCAAATGATTGACGCCATAGACGATCGTGATGTCGGCCCCGTCGGCCGGCGCCGAAACCAGCACGCGCTTCGCCCCCGCCGTCAAATGCGCCGACGCCTTCTCCTTCGACGTGAAGATGCCCGTGCATTCCATCGCGATATCGACGGCCAGTTCCTTGTGCGGCAGCTGCGCCGGATCCTTGATCGCGGTCACCTTGATCTTGTGCGGGCCGACGATCATGTGCTCGCCGTCGACCTTCACTTCGACCGGAAAGCGTCCGTGCACGGAGTCGTAACGCAGCAAATGTGCGTTCGTCTCGATCGGTCCCAAATCGTTGACGGCGACGATGCTAATGTCCTTGCGTCCCGACTCCACGATGGCGCGCAAGACCAGACGCCCGATGCGTCCAAACCCGTTGATGGCAACTCTGACGGTCATATCCCGTAGCTCCTCAGTTATCCCACGATACCGCCCCCACTGCGGGGCGGTCGAAATTTCGAAGCGAAGCTGAGAAACTTCGGGTGGGGGGTGAGCCTTAGAGGTCGCGCCCCCCCACCCGAACCTTCTCGACCTATCGGCCTCGAACGTTCGACCGCCCCGCGGAGGGGGCGGTATTTCGCAAACAATTCTACAACCGCGCCTTCGCGGCTTTCACGATGTTGTCCGGCGTAATGCCGAAATGCTCATAGAGTTTCTCGTACGGCGCGCTTGCGCCGAACGTCGTCATGCCCACGACCGCGCCTTCGCGGCCGGTCCAGCGGTCCCAGCCCATCGGCGAGGCAGCTTCCACGACAATGCGCACCGTCGATGTCGGTATGACCTTGTCCTGATAGACATGGTCTTCCGCGTTGAAGATGTCGAGGCACGGCATCGAGACCACGCTGGCGCCGATTCCGTCGGCTTCCAGCAATTTCTGCGCTTCCATCGCGATCGAGATTTCGGAACCGGATGAAATCAGCGTCACGCGATGCTTCGCCTTCGCCGGCGACAGCACATAGCCACCGCGGGCCGACAGGTTCTCGTCCGTGTGCTTCAAACGCACGTGCGGCAGGTTCTGCCGCGACAGCGCGATGATGCTGGGCGCCTTCGCCGAACGCAGCGCCAACTCCCAACACTCCGCGGTCTCAACCGCATCCGCCGGGCGATAGACGAACAAATTCGGGATCGCGCGCAACGCCGCCAGATGCTCGATCGGCTGATGTGTTGGCCCGTCTTCGCCCAGGCCGATGGAGTCGTGCGTCATCACGTGGATCACGCGCTGGCCCATCAGCGCCGCCAAGCGGATCGACGGCCGGCAATAATCCGAGAAGATCAGAAACGTGCCTGAGTAGGGCACCACGCCGCCGTGCAGCGCCATGCCGTTCATCGCCGCCGCCATGCCGTGCTCGCGCACGCCGAAATGCACAAAGCGGCCGCGGAAGTCGCCCGCCTCGATCGCCTCCATGCCCTTCGTGCGCGTGTTGTTCGAACCGGTGAGGTCGGCCGACCCGCCGATCGCCTCCGGCACATGCGCGTTGATCACCTCAAGCACCATCTCGGAGGCCTTGCGTGTGGCAACCGTCACCGGCTTCTCGGTCAGCGCTTTACGATACGCGCTAAGCGCGGGCCACAGCGCCGGATTGATCGCGCCTTCGTGCGCCCGCTCGAACGCGACCTTGGTCTCACCGTTCGCGGCCGTTATCCGCTTCAGCCACGACGCATACTCGCCATGCCCGCGCTCGCCCGCCGCAAGCCACGCCGCGCGAATGTTTTCCGGCACTTCGAAGATCCCGTGCGCCCAGCCCAGCGCCTTCTTCGCCGCCGCAGCTTCCTCTGCGCCCAGCGGTGAGCCGTGCGACGCCGCCGTGCCCTGCTTCTTCGGCGCGCCGAAGCCAATGATCGTCCGGCACGCGATCATCGTCGGCCGCTCCGACGCCTGCGCGGCTTCGATCGCGGCTGCAACCGCCGCCGGATCGTGCCCGTCGACGCGCGAAGCCGTCCACCCCGCTGCTTCGAACCGCGCGACTTGATCGCCCGATTCCGACAGCGCCACCGGTCCGTCGATCGAAATTCCGTTGTCGTCGAAGAGCACGATTAGCTTCGAAAGCTTCAAATGTCCGGCAAGCGAGATCGCCTCATGGCTGATCCCTTCCATCAAGTCGCCGTCGGAGGCGATCACGTACGTGAAGTGGTCAACCAGATCGCGTCCGAACCGCGCCTCGCAAATACGCTCTGCCATCGCCATGCCGACCGCCGTTGCGATCCCTTGGCCGAGCGGCCCCGTCGTCGTCTCGACGCCCGCGCCATGGCCGTATTCCGGATGCCCAGCGCAGGGCGAACCCAACTGCCGGAAGTTCTTGATGTCGGCGAGTGTGATGTCCTTGTACCCGGTCAGATGCAGCAGTGAATAAAGCAGCATCGAGCCGTGACCCGCCGACAGCACGAAGCGGTCGCGGTCCGGCCACTTCGGATTGCGCGGATCGAACTTCAGGAATTTCGTGAAGAGGACGGTGGCGACATCGGCCATGCCCATCGGCATGCCGGGGTGCCCGGACTTCGCCGCCTCGACCGCGTCGATCGCAAGCGCCCGAATGGCGTTCGCCATGTCGCGGTGGGAAACGGAAGGGGTGGGGGTGCTCGCCATGGGTGTCCGTGTCTGGGGGCCAAGCCGCACAGCGCACGCCCGCTCGAGGGTTGAACGGGGTCCGTGACCTTGAGCGCACTTCAGGCCGGAAAAGCGCGCGGACCATGCGGCCCGCCGCCCGTTCGCGTCAACCCCGAAAACCCGTGCAATTCTGCGACATTTGGGGAGGAAAGCCGTAACGAACTGAAACGTTTCGCGTAGGACGCGTGACAAGGTTCGATCTGTCCCAAACCCAACGCACCAAGTAATTTGCGAACCAGGGACTAGGGGGAACTATGAGATCGATCCTGCGCATCGTCGGCTACGGCGTGCTTATAGCCATGGCCGGCGGCGGCTTCTGGCTCTACCAGCTGCTCTGGGGCTTGCCGTTCAACTTCGATCATCTGATCGACCGGCAGGGCATCTACACCCTGATGACCCGGCCGCAGATCCTAACGCAGCTCGGCCTCATCGACGGCACGCCGATCGACTTTCACTCCGGCAAGCTCGACGAATTCACGCTGGCCGAGCGCGACCGGCTCTACGCGGTCACGAAGCGCAACCTCGAAGAAATGAAATCCTACGACCGCACAAGCCTGACCGCCGAGCAGCAGACGAGCTACGACATCATGCTTTGGTGGCAAGAGACGAACCTGCGGAACCAGCGCTATCCGTGGGCCACCTCCGGCGGCCTCCTCTATCCGATGAACCAGATGTTTGGCGTGCAGCTCGGGCTGCCGCGCTTCATGCAGTTCGCGCACCAAATCAAGAACGAGAAAACGGCCCGAAACTACGTCGCCCGCCTCAACGCCTTCGGCACGCATTTCGACCAGGTGCTGGGCGAGATCGAACGCCAGGCAAGCCTGAAAGTCCTGCCGCCGCGCTTCGTCGTGGATCAAATCATCGCAAGCGCGGTGACCTTCACGACGCCCGCGCCGGGCGACAACCCGCTCGTCACGACGTTCCGCGAAAAGCTCGCGAAACTGACGGACGTCGACGCCAATCTGAAAAAGGAGTTGGAGGCGTCCGCGATCGCCGCCGTGAAAGACACCGTCTACCCGGCCTACGGGCGCATCAAAACCACGTTCGAACGCTTGAAGCCGCAAGCGACCGAAGACGACGGCGTCTGGAAACTGCCCGACGGCGCCGCCTACTACGCCGACGCGGTGCATCTGTTCACGACGACGGACATGACGCCGGACGAAGTCCACGCGCTGGGTCTTTCCGAAGTCGCGCGCCTCGAAGCCGAAATGGACGCCGTCTTGCAGAGCGTCGGCGAAACGAACGGCACGCTGGTCGAGCGCATGGACCGCCTCTCGCACGATCCGCGCTTCACGTTCCCGCCCAGCGACGAAGGCCGCGAGAAAATCCTGGCCGGCTACCGCACGCTGCTGACCGCGATGCAAAAGCGCTTGCCGGAAGCCTTCGTGAACATCCCACCGCAGGAACTGACCGTCGAACGCGTCCCCGCCTACGCCGAAGCGACCTCGGCCGGCGCCTATTACAACGCCCCGTCGT
>JBKJZU010000059.1:0-5832 GCA_046715015.1 Micropepsaceae bacterium | reverse complement strand
TCGCGGGACACCTTAAGGTAGGTCCTTCGAGGACTCTCAGCATGGCTAATTTCGACATCGCGGTCGTGGGGCTTGGCGCCGTTGGCGGGGCGGCGCTGCTTGCGGCTGCGCGGGCGGGCGCGAAGGTCGTCGGGTTTGACCGGTTCGCGCCGCCGCACACGTTCGGTTCCACGCATGGCGAGACGCGGATCGTGCGGGCCGCGATCGGCGAAGGGGCGGCCTACACGCCGTTCGCGCAGCGCTCCTTCGCGCTGTGGGATCAGTTGAGCGCTGAGACGAACGAGCGGCTGGTCACGCGGTGCGGGTTGTTGGTGCTCGGCGGGGTGCTGCCGCATGCGACGCACGTGCCGGCCGGGTTCTTGGACACAACTATCGGGGCGGCGCGGTCGTTCGGTATTGTGCATGAGATCTTGAGCGCGGCCGAGGTGCGGGCGCGGTTTCCCGCCTACGAGCGCTTCGACGGCGAGCGCGCCTACTTCGAACCGGGTGCGGGGTTTGCGGTGCCGGAGCGCGTGGTGGCCGCGCAGCTTGCGCGCGCGACGGCGCTGGGGGCGACGGTGCGGTTCAACACGCCCGTGGCGTCGATCGCTGCGGACGGCGGCGGTGTGGTGGTGACGGCTGGCGGCGAGGCGTTCCGCGCGGCTCAGGTGGTGCTGGCGGCGGGGGCTTGGATGCCCGTGTTCTTGCCGCCGGCCCACGCGCGGCGCCTGACCGTTACGCGTCAGACGCTGCATTGGTTTGCGCCGGCTGCGGATGCTTCGGCTTACGCGCCGGAGCGCATGCCGGTGTTCATTTGGAACGATCTCTACGGCTTTCCCATCGCGTTGCTCGGCGGCGGCGTGAAGATCGCGACCGAGGCGCTCGACGTGGCGGTCGATCCTGACGTGGTGGCGCACGAGATTACGCGCGCCGACATCGACCTTGTGACGCCGCGTGTTCGTGCGGCGTTTCCGGCGCTGGGTAAGCATCTGCGCGGCGCGACATGCCTCTATACGTCGACGCCGGACTTCAACTTTTGGGTTGGGCGGCATCCGGAGGTGGCGAACGTCACCGTTGCCTCCGCTTGTTCCGGACATGGGTTCAAGCATGCGGCGGCGTTGGGTGAGGCGGTGGTCGCGAAGATGCTGGGGAGGCCAGGAATCGCAATTCCAGAGGCGTGGAGCGACGTCAGCCGACGCGGGTGATCTCGACCTTTACGACCGGTTTCTTGCCCCATGCGTCTTGAACTTCGCGCCGTACGCTTCGACGCACATCTTCGGCCGCGCGCGGCCCGTCGTCGAAGCGGCGGCCGAGGCGATCTTGGGCATCGGTTGCAGCTTGGCGCGCGGTTTCGACGATGCCGGCGGGGACGCCCGCGCAAATCACCACGGGATCGGCCGCGGGGCGGTTGCGCGCGTCGAGCACGATGGTGACGGCAACGTAGCCCGCGAACGCGAGCGAGCGGCGTTCTTTCAGCGCGCTGTCGTCGCCGCGGGCAATGATCGTGCCGTCGAGATGCAGGCGGCCGTGCGGGGCTTCGTCGAAGATCGTGGGGTCGCCCGGCGCGAGGCGTACCATCGACCCGTTCGGCGCGTGTATTGCGATTGGAACCTGAAGGCTTTTTGCGAAGCGGACATGTTCCATCAGATGGCGCTCTTCGCCGTGGACGGGGACCGCGATGCGCGGACGGAGCCAGGCATACATGTCGGCGAGTTCGTCGCGGGCCGGGTGACCGGAGACGTGGACGTCGTGATCTTCGGCCGAAATCACTTCGACGCCGCGCATGGCGAGGTCGTTTTGCAGCTGGTGGATCAACCGCTCGTTCCCGGGGATGACGCGGGAGGAAAAGATCACGCTATCGCCTGGCCCGAGCTGGACATGCGGATGATCGCCGACAGCGATCCGCGAGAGAGCGGCGCGCGGTTCGCCCTGGCTGCCGGTGCAGAGGTAGAGCACTTTGTTCGCGGGCAAGTCCGATGCGGATTCCTCGTCGATCAGCGAGGGCATGTCTTTGAGGTAGCCGGTTTCGATCGCGGCGCTCGCGATCTTGTGCATCGAGCGGCCGACGAGGGCGACGTGGCGGCCCGCCTTTTGCGCCGCGCGGACGACGGACTGCATGCGGGCGACGTTCGAGGCGAAGGCGGTAACCGCCACCCTGCCCTTGCAGCTGGCGATGACCGCTTCGAGACGGGTTCCGACGTCGGCTTCCGAGCCCGAGCGGCCGGGGACGAACACGTTCGTCGAGTCGCAGATCGTGGCGAGCACGCCCTCGTCGCCCAACTTGCGCAGCGCGTCGATGTCCGTCTTGCGACCGACCACTGGTTTCGGGTCGATCTTCCAGTCGCCGGTGTGCAGCACGGTGCCCAGGGGCGTGCGGATGGCGATGCAGTTCGGTTCCGGGATCGAATGGGTGATGTCGATGAATTCGAGGTGGAAGGGGCCGAGCTTCAACGCGCCGCCAAGCGGCACAACGTGCAGCGGCACTTCGTCGAGGATACCCTCTTCCTCAAGCTTGCCGCGTACGAGAGCGGCCGTGAACGGCGTGGCGTAGACGGGAACCTTCAGGCGCGGCCAGAGATGGCCGACGGCGCCGATGTGGTCTTCATGCGCGTGGGTCAGCACAATGCCGATCAGATTGCGACGATGTTCTTCGATGAAGCCGGGATCCGGCATAATGACGTCGACGCCCGGCGTGTCGTCGCCGCCGAACATCACGCCGAGATCGATCATGATCCACTGGCGCTTGTTGGGCGGTCCGTAGCCGTAGAGATTTAGGTTCATGCCGATCTCGCCCGCGCCGCCGAGCGGTACGAAGATCAGTTCGTCGTTTGCGCCAGGCTCGCGCTTGATCATGCGAGCGGCTTGCGCGCGAGCGTCGCGTTGCGTTCGTAGATGAGGCGCAAGCCTCGAATGGTGAGGTCGTGATCGACGTGTTCGATCGCGTTCGTGCTGTGGCGGAAGAGATGCGCGAGGCCGCCGGTGCCGATCACCTTCATCGGGCGGCCGTATTCTTCCTTGATACGCACGACCATGCCTTCGATCATCGCGATGTAGCCCCAGAAGACGCCGGACTGCATCGCGGGGATCGTGTCCTTGCCGATCACGGCTTGCGGGCGTTCGACCGCGATGCGCGGCAATTGGGCCGCCGCCATGTGCAGCGCCTCGAGCGACAGGTTCACGCCGGCGGCGATGATGCCGCCTTCGTAGCTGCCCTTGGGACCCACGATATCGAACGTGGTGGCGGTGCCGAAGTCGATCAGGATGAGGTCGCCGCCGTATTCTTTGTAGCCTGCAACGGCGTTGACGATGCGGTCGGCGCCGACGGCGCTGGGGCGGTCGACGTTGATGTCGATGCCGAGGTCGACTGCGGCGTCGCCCACGACGAGCGCTTCGCGGTTAAAATATTTCGCGCAGAGACGGCGCAGCGGAAACAACGCCTGAGGTACGACGGTTGCGATAATCGCGGCGTCGATCTCGGACGTTTTGATCTCTTCGAGCTGCAAGAGCTGCATGAGCCAAACGTAGTACTCGTCGGCCGTGCGGGTGTCCTTTGTCGCGGCGCGATATTGCGCGCGGATCGATTTGCCGTCGTGCACGGCGAACACCACGTTCGTGTTGCCTGCGTCGATCGCGAGGAGCATTCCGTCTGACTTAAGCAAAGAACACCTCTCCCGCGGTGATCGCCCGCCTGCTACCTGAGGCCAATAGTAGGCTCAAAGCGCCGTCCGGCATTAGTGTTTCGAAGCGGCCGCTCAACGTTTCGTCGGGTAACCTGACTTCGATCGGTTGGCCCAAGCCCGCCGCTACGTCGAGCCACGCGTCCCGGATCGCCGCAAAGCCGCTCACACGCCAGGTACGAAATCGTGTTTCCCAGGCCTCCGCAAGCGCGGCAAGCGCTTCGGCGGGACTTGGTGTAGGCCCGTGCGCGCCGACGAACGTTGCGGGGAACTGAGCGGCTGCAGGCGCGTGCATCAGGTTAACGCCGATGCCGACGGCGACCCATGGAAGCGCGTCGGTACCGGCGTCGCCCGAGGACTCAAGCAGGATGCCCGCAACCTTCTTTCCGTCGACCAAGACGTCGTTCGGCCACTTGACCTTCACGACGCTGCGCGATGCGTAGGCGGATACCAGGTCGTGCACAGCGAGCGCTGCGACGAACGACAACCGCGCCGCTTCGGATGCGCTGACGCCCGGGGCGATCAAGAGTGTCGCCATGAGGTTGCCTTCGGGCGATTCCCATTCCCTGCCCCGCCGGCCACGGCCCGCCGTTTGCCGTTTCGCCCAGATCCAGGTTGGGCCGCGCTCACCCGCGGCGGCGCGGCGGCGCGCCTCTTCATTCGTCGAGTCGATCGCGTCGAAACTCGCGACCGCGTAACCCGCCGGGACGCGCGGGGCCGACATGCTCAAGGGAACAGGCTTTTGGCTGCCGCCGACGCGGCATCGAGCAACGGCGCGAGGACGATGACCGACGCGGCAACGAACGCGGTCGAGGCGCCGAGCAGCGCGGCGTTGACGGTACCGAGCGGCTTATCGAACTGCAGCGCGGGTTTGTCGAAGAACATGATCCTGACGATGTTCAGGTAGTAGTACGCGCCGACGACGCTGGTCACGAGACCGACGACCGCCACCACGTACATCCACGGGTGTTCGCCTGCGGAGTGGACGAGCGCCAGAAACACGTACCATTTGCCGAAGAAGCCCGCGAGCGGCGGGATACCGATCAAACTGAACATCAGGATCGCGAGCATGTAGGCGGTCGTTGGGTCGCGATCGGAGAGACCAGCCAGATCGGACACGTTTTCGACCGCCTCACCGTTCCGGCGCATCAACAGGATGCAAACGAACGTGCCGACGGTCATCGCGAGATAGATGACCAGGTAGACGAGCACGCCGTAGACGCCTTCCTGGGTGCCCGCGACGAAGCCGATGAGCGCGTAACCCATGTGGCTGATCGACGAGTAAGCCATCAGGCGCTTGATGTTCGTTTGGCCGATCGCTGCGAGCGCGCCCCAAATCATCGAGGCGACTGAGACCGGCGCCAGGATTTGCATCCATACGCCTTCCGCGGGACCAAGCGCGCCGAAGATGAAGCGGGCGATCAAGGCCATGGCGGCGATCTTCGGCGCAGCGGCGAAGAAGGCCGTCACCGGCGTGGGCGCTCCTTCGTAGACGTCGGGCGTCCACATGTGGAACGGCACGGCGGAAATCTTGAACACGAGGCCAGCCAAAACGAACGCCGCGCCGACCTGCACGCCCAGGCTGATGCCGTCGCGCGTGATGGCGGCCGTGATGCCTTCAAACCCTGTCGCGCCGGTGAAGCCGTAGAGCAGACTTGCCCCATAGAGCAGCATGCCGGACGAGAGGGCGCCGAGGACGAAATACTTCAGGCCGGCTTCCGTCGAGCGCGCGTTGTCACGTGCAAAGGAGGCCAGCACGTAAAGCGCGAGACTTTGCAGCTCGAGGCCGACATAGAGGACGATGAGGTCGTTGGCCGAAATCATCGTCAGCATGCCGAGCGTCGAAAGCGTCACGAGCAGTGGGTACTCAAAGCGTGTCAGCTTCTCGTCGCGCAGATAATCGAGCGACATCAGCATCGCAATGGCGGAACCTGCCAGGACGAGAAGTTTGGCGAAGCGGGCAAAGCCGTCGAGCACGACGGTGCCTCCGAACGCCGTTGACCGGGTTTCCGGCATGGCCGCGACGAGCACGGCCGTGATCACGAGCAGCAACACGCTGCCGAGCGTGACCCACGTCGACCGCTTGTCGCCGGCGAAGACGCCGATTAGCAGCAACGCCATTGCCCCGACCGACAATGTCACTTCCGGCGCCATCGCCGCGAAGTCGACGTTGAAC
>JBKJZU010000058.1:0-3468 GCA_046715015.1 Micropepsaceae bacterium | reverse complement strand
CCGAACCGCGACGCCCACGAAACCCTCGCGACAAAGCTTCGTTGTCCGTGTCCCGGCTTTCAGGGAACGGCACGATCTGCGAGCCGAGCGGCGCATTCTCATAGACTTCGCTCAGCGCGGATTTCCGGGTTTGCCGGCTCGAACGCCTCCTCCAGCACCCTCACAAACTTGTCGAGGTCGTAGTCGTCAGCCACCCAGATATTCGGCCATGTGATCGACTCGCCATCGGCACTGAGAAATCCGGGATAGAGCCGATAGGCGTTAGGTCCGACAATCACCGCTTCCCACGCGTCGCGCTCCGTAAGGAGCAGGGTTACCACGCCACCACCGCAAAAGATCTCAGCATTGCTGAAACCCCGCTCCGCGCAGGCCTGACGTGCCTGGCCTTCAAGGAGTGCGGCGATCTCGCCGACGCCTTGCGGTGCGAACGGCCCCGTCATCGCGAGTCGAAAATGATCGAATAGGCCCATCGTCACACCCGCGTCGCTCCGGGACCCGATAGCTTCGTCGCACTTTCAGTCCGGACCGCCCTTGCGTCGTCCGAACGGAAGGATCGCGGGCACGTGTTCCATATAACGGCGATACTTGTCGCCGAACAGGGCCAGCAGATCACGCTCTTCGTAGCCGAGGGCGATGAAGATGTAGACGGTCCAAGCCGAAGCGAACAGCAAGTGCCCGGTCGTCATCGTGGGCGTCGCCCAAAACGCAATGACCCAGCCCAGATAGAGCGGATGCCGAACCACCTTGTAGAGCATGGGGGTGTGAAAGACCGGCTGCGGCATCGCCTTCCCTTGGTAGCGATACCAGACTTGCATCAGGCCGAAGAGTTCGAAGTGATTGATGAGAAACGTCGACAGCAAGACGATGCCGAACCCGGCGAAAAAGAGAATCGTCAAAAGGAAACGCCCGATCAACGAGTCGACGGACCAGACGATGCCCGGCATCGGGATCCAGAACACGTAAAGCGCGACGATCAACACTGTCGTCGCAAGGACGTACGTGCTGCGCTCGATCGGCCAGCCGACAACCCGCGTCCAAGCCTTCTTAAAGCTCTGGCGCGCCATCACCGTATGCTGCACGCCGAAGAGCACAAGTAGAAACAGGTTGACCAGCGCGGGTGGCGCGCCATCGAGCGGCGAGGAACCCCAATCGATCGTTTTCGGCGCGCTCAAGAACGACGTCATATCCCCGCCGATGAACACGATGAGATAAAGGAATGACGCGAAGAAGAGCAGGTAGACGACCGCACCGTAACCGAGGATGAGTGCACGCATAGCGATCTCCTATGTTGGAACGCATGTGCTCCGAGCGGGCTCTTGAGCTCGACCGACTCTAACGGTGACATGATAACACCCGCGCACGCCTTGTCGAAGGCTTGGCGTTCGATCGGTGCCGAATCGGTAGCGCTTTCCCAAATCCTCGCGCCGTTCGCCCGTTATGCTGCACCGCAGTGTGATTTCGCCGAGAGCGGACGTCGCCCCTAGGCGAAGACCGTCATCGGCCCGGGCCGGGCGGTCGGCGTCGCATAGGTTTCCGACGTCAGCTTGAATCCAAGATCGCCCAACACCCTGCGCTGCTCGATCGGCGGAACGCGCATCAGTGCAGCACCCGCGCGTTCGAGCGAGAGGAACGGCTCCTGTGCACGCAACCGTGCCACCCACGCTGTAACCTTGGGCCAGCGCGCGGCATCGGGCTCGACCCGCGCCCAACCCAAATTCGGAAAGATCGCCTCTATCGCAATGTCGGCGATCGAGAGTGCACCGAAGAAATTACCGTCCCGTGGCAGCTTGGATTCCAAGTAGTCCATGACTGCGGGATACTCGGTCGCCAAGACCTTCGCGATCGCCTCTTTGTCGCGCGGCCGGCCCCAAATCGCAGGCCCGATCACGGCCGCGTTGAAGATGCGCCAGAGGCAAACGTCGCTCATGCGTGTGTCGGCAAATTCCTCAAGCCACCGCGCCTCCGCTCGCTGCGCGACATCGGCCGGATAGACGCTGGGATTCGGATAGCGGTCCTCGAGGTACTGACAGATCACACTGGAGTCGCACAAGGTAACGCGCTCGTCGCGATAGACCGGGATCCGCCGCACCGGTGAAATCGCATCGAACGCTTCGTTGGCATAGAAAGCCACGATCGGATCGATTTCGACCTCGACGCCTTTAAGCGCGCACACGGCAAGTACCTTGCGCACATACGGCGATACCGGTGAGCCGATGATGGTAGCCTTAGGATTCGATGCGGTCATGCGCGTTCCCTGCCATCCGTCGAAATCGCTTCCATGATGGCGGCAACAAGTGCCGCCGCCATGGTTTCGTAACTCTCATTGCCTTCCGCGACGCTCGCCTGCCGCGGATAGCCAAAGTATGCTTCTGGTCCACCCGCGTCCTCGAACGTCCGTGCGCCCTTCGTGAACGCCTCGGTCAGGCTCGCCGGATTGTCGGCGAGCCGCGCTCGCTCCGCGTGATCGACGAGATCAGGCCGCACCGCCATAATGAGGCTCGTCTCATATTGCCCCGCGTGACAGGCGCCGGATTGAAATTCAGCCGTCAACGTTTGCGCCAGCTTGCGCCGCGTAAAGTCGGGAAATGCGACCGCAAGGCCTAGCGCACGGATCTCGTCCGCCGCCTGCCGCAACACCGCGACGTTCGCCGGATCGAAGTGGCTGTTGGCAAGCGCTAGGCACGCAAACCCCTGCGCCTTCAAACTGCGCGCAATGTCGGTCATCAAAGCCTTCGCCGTGGCGGCGCTCACCGTGATCGTGCCGGCGAACGCCTCCGCGTACTCAGCCGGCATATAGGCGAGCGGCGGCAACACGGCAGCCGTGACACCGCGCGCGGCGAGCGCGGGCAGGGCGCGCGCCGCCATCGTCTCGCTGATGATCACGTCGGTCGAAAGCGGCAGATGCGGACCGTGCGCCTCCGTCGCCCCGCACGGAAGAATCGCGACGACCGGCTTGCCGCTCTTCAAGGCGTCGCGGATTGCGGGCCACGCGTTTTCGGCAAAGGCCGGTTTCATCCGTGCAGCGCCCTCAGCTTCTTGCGATCGACCTTATCGCGATCGTTGCGGGGTAGGGCCTCGTCGACGAACGTCACCCAGTGCGGCGCCTTGTAGCGCGCGAGCTTCGTCTTCGCGAAGCCGATAAGGTCGGCCTCCAGCGCGCTCGTCCCCGCACCGCGTTCGTTTAATACGACGACGGCCAGCGGCTTTTCGAGGCCCGACGCGTCCTTCTTCGCGACCACACAGCATTCGCGCACCGCCGCGTGCTGCATCAAACAGTTCTCGACCTCGAGCGGACTGACATAAATCCCGCCGCTCTTGATCAGATCGTCGCCCCGTCCCTCGTAGTACCAATAGCCGTCGCCGTCTTGACGAAACTTGTCGCCCGAGACGATCCAGCCGCCGCGCAGATGCTCTTTCGATTTCTCGTACGCCGAATGATAGTAGAGCGCCGCCGAATCCCCACCGATC
>JBKJZU010000057.1:0-6910 GCA_046715015.1 Micropepsaceae bacterium | reverse complement strand
GCGCCAAACAGGGTTGGCGCTGGATGGCCGACATCGCGACCGATGCCGAAGCCGCCCGTCAACTCGCGGCCGTGGCCGCGGCCAAAATCGTCAATGGCGAAGACGCAGCGCTTGCCTCCGCCCACGCAAAAAAATTCGCCACGCGTATGGCTTGCCAGCGTATTTCCGATGCTTGCCAACTGATGGGCGCCGCAGGCTTGCGCGAGGAATATCCGTTCCTCCGCCACCTCGCCTCCGCGCGCGTGGCCAGTTACACGGACGGCTCGACCGAAATGCAAAACGAACGGATCGCGGCGATCCTGCTCGGCTGAACGCGGATGCGGCTTACTCTTTCGGGCCGTACTGATCCGCCAAATATGTCTCGGCGCCTTCGACGTTTGGCACCCAGTGATGACGGCTTACCCCAAAGAGCGAACGTACGGGCTTGGCAAACCCCGGGTCGGCGAATGCCCCGACCGCGATGCCCACCGTCTGCGGATCAAGCGACAAATCCCAGTACACGGACGATCCGCACTTCGGACAGAAGTGAAACGTCATCCGCCCGCCCCGCTCCGTCGCGCGCGTAAACGTCTTCGCCTCGCCCTCCACGGCGATCAACTGCGCCCGATCGAAGTTCGCGTTGTCGCTGAACACGCTGCCTGATCGCCGCTGGCACTGAAAGCAGTGGCAAACGACGACGCGCAGCGGTTCGCCGCGAACCTTCACGCGCAAGCTTCCGCAACAGCAAATGGCGGTGCGTTCCATGAAAACTCCTACTCCGGCTTCAGGTCGCTCAGTCTATCGACCTTGCGCAAGGCGGGAAACCAATACGCCCAAAGCCCGACGACCGCGAGCGTTCCAATGCCGCCCACAACGACCGCTCGAATCGTGCCCCACCAAGCCGCCGTCACGCCGGACTCGAACTCGCCGAGTTCGTTCGACGCCCCGATAAAGAGCATGTTGACGGCACTCACCCGGCCGCGCATGTGGTCCGGTGTGATCAGCTGCGTCAGCGAATGGCGCACGTTGACGGACACCATGTCGGCCGCCCCGAGCGTGATCAGCATCGCGAGCGACAAGTAGAAGTTTTCGGAGAGCCCAAACACGATTGTGGCAATCCCGAAGATAACGACACACCCGAACATCTTGAGCCCCACGTGCCGGCCGAGCGGCATCGCCGTCAACACAACGGACATGACGGCCGCGCCGATTGCAGGCCCAGCCTTCAAGACGCCGAACCCAACTTCGCCGACATGCAAGACATTGCTCGCAAAGAACGGCAGCAGAGCAGTCGCCCCACCGAGAAGAACCGCGAAGAGGTCGAGGGAGATGGCGCCGAAAATCTCCTGCCGCCGCCGCACGAAGGTAATGCCTTCGCGCACGCGCTCATAAAGCGAGTCGCTGCTCTCCACACGCGGACGGGCGGTTGCATTAATTGCGTACATCACCGCCGCACTCGAAACGAACAAAGCGAAAGAAATCGCGTAGGCCGCGCTCGCGCCTAGCGTCAGAATTGCCCCACCGAGCGCAGGACCCGAAATCACCGCCACCTGAAACACGGTCGACGACACGGAAATGGCGCGCGGCAACTCTTCCGATGAAACGATCTGCGGCAAGAACGATTGTGAAGCCGGCGCCGAAAATGCCCGCGCCGCACCGAACAAAACAAGCGTCGCGAAATACGGCCACGTAACGGTCACGCCGCCGACCGTGAGTGCAATGAAGATCAGCGAACACAGCGCCTCCACCGCATAACTTGCGGTCAGAATGCGCCGCCGCTCGAACCGGTCCGCGACGTCGCCAGCATAAAGCGTGAGCGCAAACATCGGCACGAACTGAGCAAGACCGACAAGCCCCAACGCAAACGGATCGTTGGTGAGCTTGAACACATGCCAAGCGACGGCCGTCGCCTGCACCTGCATGGCGACGCTGCCCGCGAAGCGCGAGCCGAGAAAGAGCTTGAGATTGCGCGTGAAAATGGTCCGAACCCAGCTACTTCTTCAAAGACGCCGCAAAGGCCCGAATCGCTGCGGTAACAAGGACAGCCGCCGCAAGCACGGCGATGACGACCCACGACCCGAAATCGAACCGCTTACCCTCTTCGAGATAGCGCGCGAGCCCGAACCCCAAGAGCGACACGACCACGAACACCGCGCCGATCCGCAGCGTTTGGAAGAACTTCCCACGCGGGGTCTTGGCCGTACTCATTAGGCGGTGCGCGGTCGGCTAAGAAATGCAAACACAAGCCCGGCGATCAAACCCACGGCAACTTGTAGACCTAAGCCCATCGTACCGCGCGCCCCGAACACGCCAACGGTTCCCAGCGCCATCTTCACCACGGTGAACAACACGAAGATCGCAACCGCACCCGCAACGGCCAGAACGATCATACGCAAGCCGGTAAAGCGCGCGACCAGGCTGCCCACCAGAAACGCAACCAAGAGCGCGATGCCGACTAGCGCGCCGTAGAGCGGCTGCAGTCCGACGAGATCGTGCAATATCCACTGCGCCCGATCGCCGAACGAAAGCGTCGCAGCCACGCCCTCCCCCGCCATCACTGCATCCGACCATGCTTGTTGCACCATCAGCGAATGCGCGAGCGAACCCAACACCACCATCACGGCGGCAGCGGCAAGGAAGGCGACGACCCAGCGGACGATCACGGTAGGCTCCTATTTCGGACCCTTTGCTTATGCCCCGAAATAGGGTCAGATGTCTCTATCCTCGTTTTGAGCGGAGACAATCGGATGCACACACGCTGGCTGCTGGCGACCGCGCTCGCAATGGCGGGACACACCGCGCTGGCCGACGTTTTACCCGATCCGATTCGCCCCCCGCCGCCGGCACCGAGCCCCGCCAAGGTCGTCAACACGGGCTACAAAGTGGTGGAAGTGGCGAAGGGCCTCGACCATCCCTATTCGCTCGCGTTCTTGCCGGACGGTGCGATTCTGGTGACAGAGCGCGCCGGACGTCTTCGTCTCATCCGAAGCGGACAACTTCTGCCGGCACCGATCGCAGGCGTGCCCCCGGTCCACACGGGAAGCCAGGCGGGACTGTTCGACATCGTCCTGCATCCGAAATTCGCCGAGAACAATTTCGTCTACCTCACCTATGCCCACGGCACGGCGCAAGCGAACGCGACCCGCGTCGCCCGCGCGCGCTTCGACGGAACCGCGCTGCAAGAGCTGAAGGTGATCTTCGAAGCCTCGCCGTTGAAGGACACGAACAACCACTATGGCGGGCGGCTCGCGTTCCTCGCGGACGGCACCTTCGCGTTAACTGTCGGCGACGGATTCGAGTACCGCGAAAAGGCGCAAGACCTGACGACGCATCTCGGCAAGATCGTACGGCTAAACGACGACGGCAGCATACCTGAGGGCAACCCGTTCTCGATCGGCGGCGCCAAGCGCGAAAACTGGTCGTACGGTCACCGCAACCAACAGGGCCTCGCCTTCGACGCGGAGACGGGCCGCTTGTGGGAGCACGAGCATGGACCGCAAGGCGGCGACGAACTCAACGTCATCGAGGCGCAGTTCAACTACGGCTGGCCGGTGATCACCTACGGCATGGACTACACCGGCGCTTACGTCTCGCCGTTCTCAAAGCGCGACGGTATGCAACAGGCGGTCCTGCAATGGACGCCGTCGATCGCGCCCTCCGGACTTGCGATCTATCGCGGCGACAAATTCCCGGCCTGGAACGGCGACCTCCTCGTCGGCGCCCTCGCGTTCAAACACCTCCGCCGCGTCGACCTGGACGCCAAAGGCAACGTCGCCGGACAAGAAGAACTGCTGAAGGATCTGAACGAGCGCATCCGCGATGTACGGGTTGGCCCCGACGGCTACGTCTATGTCACGACGGACTATCCACCGGCCGGGGAACAGACGGGCCGCGTGCTGCGGATCGAACCCGCAGCCTAACCGTCGCCGTCGTCGACGGAACGTCCGCCGAGGTACACGGCGGAGCGGTCGAGTTGCTTGAGCGACGCGTAGGCGCCCGCGACCAATCGCGCGTGCGATCGCATGGTGCTGCCCTTCGGCTCGCCTGCCGCACCAAGCTGCGTAATGGCCGTGACCCCGTTCGTGAGATTGTGCCGCCACAACTCCTTGCGGAAGAATGGCGGCCCGTTCCGCAAGCCGCGGATCAGTTCGTTTGCAACGCTCTCGTTGATCGCGCGGCCAAACGCGCCTTGCGCATAGAGAGCGCTCAGCACGTTCTCCAACGCCGCATCCGACATGCTGGCCGGCGTGTATGCGGCCTCGTTCGTCTTCGTATCGACGGCCAACGCCTCGAACCCGCCGCCGCCTTTGACCTCGCGGACATAGAGCCCGCCCACACCCGCGCCGGATGCAGTCTTTGACTCCAGCTTCTTCCAACCGTCGCCGGTGAGGATGATGTCGCTGAGCATCTCGCCGAAATCGCCGCGTGTTTGCCCGCTTGCAAAGTCGGTGACCCTCAAGCCCGGCGCATCCGTGACGCGCAGTTGTAACGGCGTCGGCTTCACCGGTTGCGGCGGCGTCGGCTGAAGCGGACTTCCCGGTGAAACGACCTTCGGCGGCGTCCGCGGGACGCTCGGCTCGCCTTGGGGGCCTAAACGACGACGCTCAAGAAGCAGCAAGGCCAGACGCGCGGCGAGAAGCAGTACGACCAAAAACGCAAGCACCCCGATCACCCACGGGATGTTCTCAACTGCGCAGCCGAACGTGCCGCTAGAATCGCATGCCGAAGGCATCAAGCCCCACCATTGATGCAAAGCTCAGAGAGCCCCAATCGCCGCAAACGCGCAAGCCGCATTTGCGTGAGTCCGCACGATGATCGGTCAAGCCAATGGCGGGAAAAGGACGGAATTCGGGCAATCGCGGCGCTTGGCCGCCGCCCGGGCTAAGCTGACGAGGAATCGGGAGGGCTGCGCATGTCGGGCGTTGGCACACGGATCAAAAAAGCGCGCGAAGCATTAGGCATGACGCAGGTGATGTTGGCGAGAGCGGTCGGCGTGTCGCAACAAGCCGTGATGGAACTCGAATCCGGCCGCGCGAAGGGAACGAAGCACGGCGCTAAGTTTGCCCGCGCACTCGGCCAAGATCCGCTCTGGCTCGAAACCGGCGACGGCCGGATGCGCGAACCGGCGAAAGCAAAGCGCCAAGCGCGCGCCGATCCGCAGGAATCAGTACCCGAACTCGCCGACTACGAGCGCATCCCCTTGTTCGACATGCGCTCGACAACCGGCCGCAACGCATTTGCGAACACCGCAGGCGCGATTGGCTTCGAGCTGTTCGCAAGTTCGTGGCTGCGCCAAATCTCGTCGAGCCCGTTTACGCAACTGGCTGCGGTCGCGATGTCGGGCGACTCGATGGAACCGACGCTCGGACATGGCGACCACGCCTTGGTCGACACCGCGCAACTCAATCTGCGGCGCGAAGGCATCTACGCGTTGAGGCTCGACGACACATTGCTGGTCCGACGCGTAACCATGCACCCGGCCACGAAGCGTGTGACGATCGCCGCCGACAACGAGCGTTACCAGCCGTACACCGACTTAGACCCCGACGCGTTGGAAACGCTGGGCCGGATCATCTGGATCGGCCGCACGCTCGGTTAACGCGTGCTGCGGTAGAGCGCATAGAAGACGGGCAGAAGAAGCAGCCCCAAGACCGTCGAAAGCAGAAGCCCGCCGATCACAATCAGCACCAGCACGCCATACACCTGTTTGAACCACGCAGGGACGTCGAACGGCGCAACCATCTCCAGGGCCGAAATCGTGAATTGCATCACCGGCTCGCCGACCTGCGCATGCGCGGCCGCGATCTGGCCGCTCACACCGTCAACCCCGATCCCTAGAAGGAACGAGGCGGCGCCAAGCGCTCCTAAGATCGTCAAAACCACCGCAAGGATAGCGTATGGCCAGAACCAACGCCCCAAGGACCCCTCCCATCGTGCGCGGAGGTTTTACCACGGTCCGGGGAAGCAGGCTGCGGCCCCAAAGCCACGTGTCAGAGGGCGATGAAGCGTTCGCGAAGAGCCTTGGCCACCGCCTGAATACGGGTCGACGCGCCCAGCTTGGTCTTGGCGCCATCGACATGAAATCGAACTGTCCGCGGGCTGATCCCCAAAAGTCGACCGATTTCCATGTCAGACCGACCGATTGCAACATGCCGCAAGCACTGCGCTTCACGCGGCGAAAGCGTGTTAACCACGGACGACGTGCCGTCCCTAAGCTCAATCGACCTGTCCATGGCCGCATGCGCCACCACCTGAAGCGACGCACGCGTCAGCGGCGTCGTGTCCGGCTTGGCACCGCCAAAATTTGCCGCGGCGACCGGCTGACCGGCACGGTAGATCGGCACGACCAGGCTATCGCCGTTGCGAACGACATCGGCCAAGAAGTCGGTCCAACGAGCCTCCTCGTGTGCGGGTGCGCTGCGGACCTCCGAAATCAAGAAGGGTTGGGGGGCCTGCATGCAGATACGAATGACAGGATGTTGGTCTGCCGACAGTTCCCGGTCGAATGCCCAAACAACATCGGGCGCATCGCTGTGAAGCATCGCATCTCCTAACCCGCCTGCGACCCGCGTTAAGTCCAGCGCCAGGAGGTGAGAGTAGCCAAACCGGGCAGAAAACTCCTTAACGCCCCGCCAAACGCTGATTTGAGATGGCGCCGCCCGAATTCTACCCAGCGCTTCGGTCAGTTCGACGTACGAGTCCATTGCCCCAACACGACCCCTAGAAGGATTGCCACATTTAACGTGGCCCACCGATCGACACTCGTCGGCAGGGTTCATTTGAGCAAGAGACATTCCACGGACCTTTTCTGACCGCTCAAGCGCTTAACTCTTTCAAGCCAGGTATTCCCATGGCCGCATGCACATACGCTGCATCGCAAAAACACGTTGTGCGTTCAGAGCATGCGCACCGAAACTCCCTCCGTGCATCA
>JBKJZU010000056.1:0-5019 GCA_046715015.1 Micropepsaceae bacterium | reverse complement strand
CTATGGACGTGCGGCGACGGCCTCCGGCGTCAACGCTTCGGCGTTCGGCAACGCGACCACAGCGAGCGGCCTGTCGAGCACGGCCGCCGGCGACTTTGCCTTCGCCAACAACACGTTCGCGTCCGCGTTCGGCCACATTGCACAGGCGACTGGGGTGAACTCGTCGGCCTATGGCAATAACGCCGCTGCGGTCGCGCTGAGCAGCACGGCGGTCGGCGACGGTTCGACGGCGAACGCCACGAACGCGTCCGCGTTCGGCAACTTGAGCTTGGCCAGCGCCGGCAACGCGGTCGCGGGCGGCAATCAGGCTTGGGCGAACGGCGTGAACAGTTCGGCCTATGGCAATCAGAGCTTTGCGGGCGGCGCATCGTCGGTCGCGATGGGCGACACGGCACGCGCGCAGGCGGCAAGTTCGGTCGCGGTCGGCCACGAATCGTTGGCGGCGGGACCGAGCGCGATCGCGGTCGGGCATGGCGCGCAGGCGATCAACTCGGTCGCCGTCGGCGCCTTTGCCTTTGCCGCGAACGGCGGCGCCGCCTTCGGCGACGGCGCGCAGGCTTACGGCACGAATGCGACGGCGCTCGGGCCGAATGCGGTTGCATCGCATACCAACTCGGTTGCGATCGGCGCGGACTCGGCGACCAGCGCTATGAACACGGTATCCTTCGGTTCGCCGGGCGAGGAGCGCCGCTTGATGAATGTCGCGATGGCGATCTTGGGGACCGATGCGGTCAACCTCGATCAACTGAACAACGCGGTCACGGGCCTCAATCGCGGGATCGCGGCGACGACGGCATTGGCGACGCCGATGCTGGCGCTGGAACGCGGCGAGACGGGCTTTGCGACCGGCGCCGGCTACTATGAAGGCGAGACGGGCGTTGCGTTCCGCGTCGCGCATCAGATGGACATGGAAACGCCGGTCCTGCTCAGCGCGGGCTACAGCACGGCCGGCGGCCAGACTGGCGCCGCGCAAGTCGGCCTCGCGTTCAAGTTCTAGGGCAGGTTCTAAGGTTACCGACAGGCATCTTGCCGGGGCTCACCGTTGACGGTGGGCCCCGGTTCGCGTCACATCCGGCGCATTGACCGGAGGGGTGACATGCGGCCGTTCTTTGCGGCAGTTCTATTTGCGGCAGCGGCTCTGGCCGCGCCCGTTGCGCTTGCCGCGCCGCCCTCTCAGACGCTGAAGCTGCTGCCGCCCACGATCCCGAAAGTGCCCTCGCCCGCCGCCGTGCTGGCGATGGTGCGCAGCACGCTGATCGCCGTCGACCAGGGCAACAAGACCGGCAACTACACAGTCGTGCGCGATATCGGTGCGCCGGACTTTCGCGACACGAACACACCCGCAAAGCTCAGCCTCGTGTTCGCCAACTTGGTCGAACAGGGCGTCGACATGCTGCCGGTCTTGGTGGTCGAGCCGCAGTACCGCGAGGCGCCGCGGTTGACTGCGCGGCGCATGCTCTATGTGGCGGGGACGTTCAACATCCAGCCGCGGCGCGTGTCGTTCGAACTGTTGTTCGACGTGTGGCGCGGCGAGTGGCGGCTTTACGGCGTCTCAATCGTTCCGGGTTAGGGCCGGAACGTGATGCGCTTGATAAAGGCTTGCGACGGGCTCTTTGAGGACGACGTGTCGACGGAGACCGTAAAGCCGGTGACGGCTTCGTGCAGGTCAGCGCCGAACGCGGTGCGGAAGCCCTGGCGCAAGTCGAAACGCGAGGTCAGCGCGCGCTGCGGCGTGGCCTGATCGAGGCAGATGTAGCGGCCCGCTTCCTGGTAGTAGCGGCCGACATACGGGACGCCGACGCGATCCGTCGCGCACAAGAACAAACCAATGAACGCAGGCAGGTTCGGGGCGAACATCGATCCCGACGCGCGTTTCGTGGCGCCAAAGAAGACGTGCACCATGATCGCTTCGTTGTTGACGCGACGCTCATATGAAGCGCCTGCGGGATGTTGCGCGACGCCCCATTCGATCTCGACCGTCGAATAGGCGTTCGGATTGACGCGCGTGTTCATGAGCAGGCCCAGCGCGGGGCGCAACGTCTGGAGGCCGAGGCCGCGGGTGTCGGCAGCCAGCGCAATTTTTTGCGGGTTCTTGGCGTCCTGCTCGATTTCAAAGCCCTTCGACTGCAGCCAGGCATAAATCGAACCGCCGCGGAAGTCGGTGAGGTCGACGACCAGCGGGGCGGCGGGGGTGTTTGCGGTGGCGGTCGTGAGCGTCGCGAATGCAGCGGCTGCGATCGCGGTCAGAGCAATCAGCGCGAGGCGCGCCGTTTTCATTGTCATGTCTTCAAACTTCCAACGTAACTTCGGGGGGCGGCGGGTATGGCGCGTTTCATATGAACGCGTTGTGAATGACGCATCTGCCTAACGCGACAGTGCGGGTGCGGTTCCACAGTCGTATGGACGCATGTCACATACGACGGACCGAAGCAGGTTGGGTCGGCTCCCGACTGTCTCATGCCGCGTTGAAGCGCGATGCGTTCAAAACTGACGCTTCGCGCGCATTGATCGTTCGCTCAGCGCGTCGTGGGAGCATCTTTCTTTGTTTTCGGCGGGGTTTGGACGGCGTAGTCTCACGGAAGGAGCCGTGATTTGGACACTGAGCGGGTCAAGGCGATTTGTGCCGCGCATGCGGGGCTCGAGGGGCCTCTGCTGCCGATTCTGCACGACGTGCAGCGCGCGTTCGGGTGCGTGCCGCGCGAGGCGATTCCCGTCATCGCGCATGAGCTGAACCTCACGCGGGCGGAGGTTTACGGCGTTGTCACGTTCTATCACGATTTCCGTGAGGAGCCTGCTGGGCGGCGGGTGATCAAGATCTGCCGTGCGGAGGCGTGTCAGGCGATGGGCGGCGCGGCGCTTGGCGTCGCGGTGCTGAAGCACTTCGGGATCGACTGGAAAGGGACGTCGGCGGACGGCGCGGTGACGGTCGAGCCGGTCTATTGTCTTGGCCTGTGTTCGGTGGCGCCGGCGGCGCTTGTCGACGGCGAGCCGCATGGACGGGTCGAGGCGCCGCATTTGATCGCGCTGGCGGGGCACAAGCCATGACGCGCGTGTTCGTGCCATCCGACGCAGCGGCGCTGGCGATGGGCGCGGAGGGTATCGTGCGCGTGCTGCGTGCGACGGCGGAGACGCGCAAGCTTTCGCTCGACATCGTGCGGACGGGTTCGCGCGGCATGCACTGGCTGGAACCGCTCGTCGAAGTCGAAACGCCGGGGGGCCGCGTCGGTTACGGGCCGGTGAAGGCGTCCGATGTTCCGGCGCTGATCGAGGCGGGAATGCTGGAGGGCAAGGCGCATGCGTTGTGCCTGGGCCTCGTCGAGCAGCACCCATGGATGAAGAAGCAGACGCGGATCACGTTCGCGCGCTGCGGCGTCGTCGATCCGGTGTCGGTGGACGACTATGCGAAGCACGGTGGTTTGAAGGGTCTTGCGCGGGCCCGCGAGATCGGGGCGGCGGCGACGATCGACGTCGTCACGAAGTCGGGCTTGCGCGGACGCGGCGGCGCCGGGTTTCCGACGGGCGTGAAGTGGAAGGGCGCGGCGGACGCCAAGGCCGACGTCAAATATATCGTCTGCAACGCTGACGAAGGCGACAGCGGGACGTTCGCCGATCGCATGATCATGGAGGGCGATCCCTTCGTGCTGATCGAAGGGATGGCGATTGCGGCGTTCGCGGTGGGTGCTTCAAAGGGATACGTCTATTCGCGCGCGGAATATCCCCATGCCAATGCGATCTTCGCCGACGCGCTCAACGCCGCGCGCCGCGGTTCGCTCATCGGCGGGGTGTTCGATATCGAGCTGCGCGTTGGCGCGGGCTCTTACGTGTGCGGCGAGGAGACGGCGCTGCTCGAAAGCCTTGAGGGCAAGCGCGGGCAGGTGCGCGCGAAGCCGCCGCTGCCGGTGCATGAGGGTCTTTTCGGCAAGCCCACTGTCGTCAACAACGTGCTGTCGCTCGCGACGGCGCCTTGGATCATGGCGCATGGCGCGGACGCCTACGCGGCGATCGGGTTCGGCAAGTCGCGTGGGACGATGCCGATCCAGCTTGCCGGCAATTTGAAGCACACGGGTTTGTTCGAGGTGCCTTTCGGTATCACGCTGGGCGAGCTTGTCGACAATATCGGCGGCGGCACGGCGAGCGGACGGCCGGTTCGCGCGGTGCAGTGCGGCGGGCCGCTGGGTGCCTATTTTCCGCGCGCGCTGTTCGATACGGTCTATGACTTCGAGGCGTTCGCGGCGCGCGACGGGCTGATCGGACACGGCGGGATCGTCGTGTTCGACGACACGGTCGACATGGCGGCTCAGGCGCGGTTTGCGATGGAATTTTGCGCGATCGAATCCTGCGGCAAGTGCACACCGTGCCGGATCGGTTCCACCCGCGGCGTGGAAGTCATCGACCGCATCGTCGCCGGCGAAAAGCGGGACATGAACCTCGCGCTGCTCGAAGATCTGTGCCGGACGCTGAAGCTGGGTTCGCTGTGCGCGCTCGGCGGGTTCACGCCCTACCCCGTGATGAGCGCGCTCAGGCACTTTCCCGAGGATTTTGGGGGCTGACTCCCTTCTGACCCAAGTGGGTGTAGAGTGCCCACATGAGCCTGGTTCGCGAAGATGATCTCGGGACGCCTGCGTCGAGCGCCGAACAGTCTGTTCGGCTGACGATCGACGGGCGCGAGGTGAGCGTGCCCGCCGGGACCTCGATCCTGCGCGCGGCGCGTGAGGCGGGGATCGGGGTGCCGAAGCTCTGCGCCACCGACAGCGTGAAGGCGTTCGGGTCTTGTCGGCTGTGTTTGGTCGAGATCGATGGACGCGCAGGTACGCCCGCTTCGTGCACGACGCCGGTTGCGGCGGGGATGACGGTCAAAACGCTGACGCCGCTCTTGAGCGATTTGCGGCGCGGCGTGATGGAGCTTTACCTTTCGGATCACCCAGCCGACGTGAGCGGCGAGTTGCGCGCGATGGCGGACGCTGTCGGCGTCAGCGAGGTCCGTTATGGGCGGGCGGGCGAGAACCACCTGGGCGCTAA
>JBKJZU010000055.1:0-2809 GCA_046715015.1 Micropepsaceae bacterium | reverse complement strand
CCAATATGGTTATTGCGGCACTGGCCCACGCGCACGGCTGGAGCGCGGATGAAGCCGCCGCTCGCACCGAAGTCGTGCCGATCAAAACGACCGGCGACCGCGTGCAAGATCGCCCGCTCGCCGACATCGGTGGCAAGGGCTTGTTCGCCAAGGAAATCGAAGAAGCGCTGCTCGCCGGCACGATCGATTGCGCCGTCCATTCGCTGAAAGATCTGCCCGCTGTGATGCCGAAGGGTCTGACGCTCGCCTGCCACCTCGAACGCGAGGACCCGCGCGACACGTTGGTCAGCCGCGACGCGAAAACGCTCCGCGAGCTGCCAGAAAGAGCCGTCGTCGGAACAAGCTCCGTCCGCCGCCGCGCGATGCTTCTCAATCTTCGTCCGGACCTGAACTTGGTCGAGTTCCGCGGCAACGTCGACACGCGGTTGCGAAAACTCGACGAAGGCCAGGCACAGGCGACCGTACTCGCGCTCGCAGGGTTGAAACGCCTCGGTCTTGAAGCGCACGCGACGCAAGTCTTTTCCAACGACGAGATGCTGCCGGCCGTCGCCCAAGGCGCCGTCGGCGTCGAACTGCGTCGGGACGACGGCAATACCCGCGCTCTGCTCGCGCGCGCCAACCACCGCGCAACCGACCTCGCCGTGACGTACGAGCGCGCGTTCCAAGCAGCACTCGGCGGTTCGTGCCGCACGCCGATCGCGGGCCTCGCAACCTGGCTTGGACCCCATACGATAACGTTCAAAGGCTGCGTGCTGTCCCGCGATGGCCGCACCCGCCACGACGTCGCGCGCATCGAAACCGTCACCACGGCCGCCCAAGCCGAGCGAACGGGCGACGATGCGGGTCGCGAACTGCTCGGCCGCGCCGGCCGTGCATTCCTCGAAGCCTGAACGCGTGCACATCCTCGTCACCCGCCCAAGAGCCGACGCAGTCGCGTTCTCCACCCGCCTGCACGCGCTCGGCCACACCACGATCGTCGAACCGCTGATCGACATCGCGTATCTCGACGGCCCGATGCTCGATCTCACTGGCATCCAAGCGCTCGCCTTCACGAGCGCAAACGGTGCCCGGGCCGCCGCGCGCCGCACGAGCGAACGTGCGATTCCCGTCGTCGCCGTCGGTCCGACCACGGCAGCTGAAGCTAGAACTCTCGGCTTCGCGAACGTCAGTGAAAGCACGGGCGAAGGCGTCGACGGTCTGAGCCGCCACATCTTAGCGACCCTGAAACCAGCCGCCGGATCGATCCTGCACCCGACCGCCACGGTCACCGCCGGCGACCTGAAAGCGAGCCTCACCGCCGCCGGTTTCGCGGCACGTACCGAGCGCATCTATGAGGCCCACGCCGCCGAGTCCCTATCCGGCGCGCTGACCGCGGAACTGGCGGCGAGCCTCGTTGATACTGTCACGTTCTTTTCACCCCGCACTGCAACCTTGTTTGCGACGCTGACCGAGGCGGAAAACCTTGCGTCCGCCTGCCGCAGCATGATGGCCGTGGCCTTGAGCGCCGCTGTCGCCAACGCCTTGCAACCGCTCGCTTTTCGCGAGATTCGCATTGCGGCCGAGCCTACCGCTGAGGCTATGCTGGCCCGCCTCGCGCCTTGAGGCCCAACGGACCGGCCAGTAGCGTCCGGCCGCCTCAAAGGCGCCGACTGCGAAACGTCCCCGCAACTTATGGCGCGTAAGAAAGCCGGAAACCCGATGAGCATGACCGACATGAGACCCGCCTTGCCCAAACCCGACCGCCCCGCGCGCGCCGGTTTGATCGAGGATTGGCGCGATGCGCTGTGGGTCTTGTTGCTGCTCCTCGTGGCCGCCTTTTCCGGCGCACTCATCACCCGATTCTGGCCCGCAGGCAGCGACGACGACTCCGCGGGCAACCTGCCCGCGCGCGTCGCTACGCTCGAGGCCAGCATCGCCAAGGACGGCCGCCGCGAAGTCGCAACGCTGAAAGACCGCGTCGCGAAACTTGAAACGCGCCAGAAGTCGATCGAGACCGCGCTCGCCGCTGGTGCGATCGGCGGCAATCTCGCCGCGATCGGGACGACCATGGTGCCGAACGCCGCCGTCGGTCCTGGCATCCCGGCGGTCGCTCCGGCTCCGGACCTGCGCAAAGAAATCGCCGACCTCACGGCGCGCCTCGCCGCCGCCGAAACGAAGACGGCAACGCTGACCGCCCTCGACACGCGCATCGCGAAACTCGAAGCCTCTGACCTGCTCGACCTCGCGCGCCGCGCCTCGCTCGCAACCGCGGTCGCGAACCTCATGCGCGCGAGCCAAGGCTCAGGCCCCTTCAAGACGGAATACGATGTCGTGGCCGCGATGATGCCGGACGAGAAGCGCCTCGCCGAGATCGCGCCGTTGGCCGAGAAGGGTCTGCCCACAATCGGCACGATGATCGGCACGTTCGGCAACGTTGCCGACGCCGCCCGCGACGCCGAAGAAGCGGCCAAAGGCAAGACGTGGTGGGACCGCCTCTGGACCCACTTCACCTCACTCGTCTCCGTGCGCTCCGTCGGCGAAACGCAAGGCGCCTCGACCGACGCCCGGCTCGCGCGCGGCGAAGTGCGGCTGAAAGCCGGCGACCTTACCGCCGCCGTCAAGGAACTAAGCCCCATCGGCGGCGTCGCGCGCGACCCGCTGAAGCCCTGGCTCAGCCAAGCAAAGGCGCGTGTTGCCCTTGAAGCGGCGCTCGCCGATGTGAACGTCCGCGCAATCGCAGCGCTGACCGACAAGAACGGCGCCGAGCCCGTGCCGCAACTGCCGCCGCCATGAGGTTCGCCCGTCGATGATCCGCGCCTTATGGTTCTAT
>JBKJZU010000054.1:0-3528 GCA_046715015.1 Micropepsaceae bacterium | reverse complement strand
ACGTTGATGCGGTTCGCCTTCCACTCCGGCACTTCGCTGGGCGTGTGGCCGTGCACGACGATGAAGCCGTGATCGACGTCGCTGGCGAGGAAGTGGTCGCGGATCCAAATCAGATCCTTGGGCTTTTGTTGGGCAAGCGACCGCCCCGGCACGATGCCCGCATGCACGAAGAGATAGGGCCCCGCTTGATAGGTGAGCGGCAATTGCTCCAGCCACTCCAGCCGGCGCGAACCCAACGCCTTGGCCAGCGCCACCGGATCGCACGCATCGTGATGTTGAAGGCCCAGCGACGCCATCGTCTCGGCGCCGCCGTTGTCGAGCCAACACATCCAAACGTCGCGGTCGTCGGTGTCCAGGCAGTCGAGCATCAGCTGCTCGTGATTGCCCTTCAGGCAAACGGTCGTAAATCCTTCGACCCCCCTCATGATGCGGTCGATCACTTCTGCGCTCTTCGCGCCGCGGTCGATATAGTCGCCGACAAAGACGATAACGCCCTTCGCACCCTCATGCCGCCAACGATGCCAAGCCTCGATCCGCCCAAGCATCATCGCGAGCATATCGTCCCGCCCGTGCACATCGCCGATCGCGTAGTGGATGTCCAACCTCGAGCCCTTTCGCAGGTTGATTACCGTAGCACGCGGCGTTCCCCCGATTCGATAAATGTCGAAGGGCTTTTCCCTCCACGCGTGCGAAGCGTGATCGCATTTGCAGAAACCGCCTGTCGCGATCGTTTCCCCGTCACAAAGGCGAGGCTCCGTTATTGTACTTTCGCAGAGTGAGCGTAGCTTTCCATCAGATTCACGGGGCAGCAAGGACGCCGCGTCGAGTCGGGGATGGAACCGCGGCATCCGCCGCGCGTTCGGGGATTAGACACTTTCAAGGAGAGACTGCATGAAAAAGCTTTTTGCTGGCGCCGTTCTGGGCGCGACAATGCTTATTGGCCCGGTCGGCGCGAACGGCGCAATTCACTTCGGCCCAGGCTGCTTCACGGGAGCCTCGATCGGCGGTCACGTGTTCGACTATTGCTTTAGCGACGTGGTGACGCCGAGCGGCAACGCCAACGCGCACTTTACCGGCGACCTTTTGACGCCAGCGCCGGACAAGGCCGTGACGATTAGAGGATTCGGCTGCCAAGCCGCGTATCCGAACGGCGGCTTCACAACCGACACGAAGATCACGATCACGCCGTCGGGCAAAGTGAACGGCTATTGCAAGCTCCACCCGTAATCGCCGGGCTGTAAGCGACCGGAGGGCGCCGCACCGGCGCCCTCTTTTTTTGTGCTAGAACCGCGTCCCGAACGCGATGAGCAACCCGTCCGCGCCGGCGGTTTCCACGGTTTGCTCCCGCCAATCGTCGAACGTGAGCGTCTCCGCCGACCGGTCCAGCTTCCGGCGATAATCGAGCTTCAGATAAGCGCTCGGCTCATTCAACTCCCGGCGCACGGTTTCCGAAAGATCGACTGAAAGCATGATGTCGGAGGCGCTGCGCCGGTAGGCGAATTCCTCGTCGCTGAGACGGTCGTGCTCTTGACCCACGCGCAGTTTGATCCGCGGGCCGCCCGTGATCTCGTACGCAACACCGAGCGATCCTGTGAGCAGCACGTTGCCGTCGCCGCTGTCGAAAGCGAACGCGCCGGCCTCCATGCGCCAACGGCCCCACCGCACCGTGTGCGAAATGTCGAGCATTTGCGCGACGCTCTCGCCCGCGGCTTGCGTTTTCAGTTCGCGCCAAAAGAGCACCGACGTGTCGCCCCAATCGCCCGTCCAATCGGCCAGCATTTCAAGGCTTTCCCGCGTGCCAGCTGCCCCGTTTCTGTCGAAGGTGCCCTGCGCGTAGGTCAGGCTGAGCGTGGTCGGGATCAGCGGCGCGGCAAAATCCGCATCCTCGCCGAACTCCGGAAAAAGCGTCTCCGGCAGGGCTTCGAACGAAACGCTCGCGGTCTCGGAATTGTTCGCATAGACGGCGCCGCCATAGGTCAGCGCATAGGCCGACCGCTTCGTGGCGGCGCTGACGGTCAGCCCGTCGAACGCCGCCTTGAACCGTGCGGCCGACTGCAAGCCGTAAGGCCCGTCCGTCCGGTCGCCCGCAAGCGCCAGCGTCACGTCGGGAAGCTTGAGCCGCGTGGAGGCCGCGAAGCGATCGCCGGGCAGCATGACCGCCCCGAGCGGCTGCGCGTTGAAGTTCGCCGCATAGTCGCGGTCGACGGAACTGGTCTCGATCGTCGCCGTCCACCGCACCGGCGCGTCGTCGATCAGCGTCAGGTCCGCCTTGTGCCAGCGTCCGCTGCCGAGCCGCTCGGCTGCGGCGAACGCAGCGCCGCCGAACCGGATTTCGTCCCGGCTCCACGCGAAATCGGACGACAGCGTCAAACGATCGCCGAAGAGGCGGCTCGTCGCGCCGGCGTTCAGCGCCACGTTGCGTCGCGCGAACGCGTTCGCATCGGTCAGCTGCTCGATCGTCAACGCGCCGGTCGTCGTCTGCTCCGCCATACCTGCGCGCAGATCGAACCCGCCAAACGCCGCCGGCACGCCCGCGTACTCGAACTTCACCCCGCGGCTCGCCTCGCGTTGCGGACAGAGGTTGAGCGTGAGCATGCCCCCCGCATCCGGCGCCGCATCGAGCGGAGCGCAGAACAATCCGTCGCCGACGGCGGACCACGCGATCTTCGTGGGCGTTGCGCTCTGCAACTGCACATCCGCGCGCGCGGCAGCCGCGCACAACGACGCCACGCAGCCGAGCATCAGCTGCATGCGGAAGCGGCAAAACGGTGTGCCTCGAACCCCTTCCATGTCCCCGCCCAGTTCGCGGCGGCGAATCTAGCACATCCGCAAGCGCGCCCGGAGCGTTTCGCAGCCGCCGTCACGCGATTCGCCTGCACGCCGATGCGCTTGCGCTAGGGCTCGCCTCCCGGATGTGCGAGACGTCACACGCGAAACGAAACCGCCCCGCAAGGGGGCGGTTTTTCTTGTGGTGCGGGCAGGAAATCCTGGCGTTAGTTCCGCGCCGTGAACGTTTCTGTCGTCTCGCCGCGGTTCGTACATTCTGCCGTCGTCGCGCGCGCCACCGTCTTGCAGATCGCGGGCAGGCGTTTCGCCGTCACCGTGATCGTGTACTGCGCCTGAACCGGCTCGGACGCGATCGCCTCGCTCACGACAGGCGTTGTCAGCAAATGCGCGCCCATCACACCGGCCACTGCCGCCACCGACGCCGCACCGATCAACCAATCTTCAAAGCTATGCATCAACATCGTCGTCTCTCCCCGAAAGGGCTGAGCGCGGGAGGTCTTTGCGGCCTCGGCTCAGCATCCTGTTAAACACGACTGTTAAGTGCGCCGGGCCAGGCAGAGATTGAAGTGCCGCTGGTCACAACCAGGGCGGCTTTAACGGTGTGACGAGCGCTACAGCTACTCGTCAGCCGCACGGTACTTGCTGTGGCAAGCGCCGCAAGCGGCCCGCGCGGGGTCGAACGCGGCGGAAGCCTCGGCCTTCGCACCGGGCGCAACGACCGCGTCGAGCGCACCCATCGCC
>JBKJZU010000053.1:0-4510 GCA_046715015.1 Micropepsaceae bacterium | reverse complement strand
GAGCTTCGATTGGCCGTAGGCCTTGTAACCCGAATAGCTCCGCGCGTTCTGCAGATCGCCAAGGTCCAGCTTCGCCCCCTGATGCGCGGCCGACGCAACCGTCACCACCCGCGCCGGCGCGGACGCTTTCAACAGGTCCAACAACTCGTGCGTCAGCAGGAAATAGCCAAGATGATTGAGCGCGAACGTCCGTTCGATCCCGTCTTCCGTCAACTCGCGCTTCAGAAACATCGCACCCGCATTGTTGACGAGCACGTCGAGCTTCTTGAGCCGGCTCTTGATGGCCGCCGCCGACGCACGAACGCCCTTCTGGCTCGCCAAGTCGCCCGCGACGAAACCGATGCGATCATGCCCCGCCGCCTTTTTGAGTTCGGCGACCACCGCCTCACCCTTCGCGGCATTCCGCCCGACGATCGTGACCGACGCACCCATCTTCGCGAGTTCCCGCGCCGTCACCTTGCCGATGCCGTCCGTCGCGCCGGTGACGACGATGTCTTTGCCTGCGAGAGTCATGATCCGTTCACCTAAGTTGACGCGAAGTAACACCTTCTTCGCACCCGCATTCGCACGCCGTCAACCAAACCGAAACGCACGTGTCCTATTCTCGGACAAAAGACGGGGTGCCCTCATGAAAGTTCTGGTTGTCGACGACTACGCCACGATGCGCCGCATCATCAAGAACCAGCTGACGCAGCTGGGCTACACCGACATCGACGAAGCTTCGACCGGCGAAGACGCACTGGCCAAGTTGCGCGAGGCGCGCTACGGCCTCGTCATCTCCGATTGGAACATGGAGCCGATGACGGGTTACGACCTGCTGCGCAAAGTTCGCGCCGACGATAAGCTGAAGGCCACCCCCTTCATCATGATCACCGCCGAGGCAAAGGCCGACCACGCGATCGCTGCCAAAGAAGCCGGCGCCGACAACTATCTCCTGAAGCCGTTCAACGCGACGGTCCTCGAAAGCAAGATCGGTGCGGCAATCAAGGGCAAGGCGCATTAAGACGCCGCTCACAGAATCCTAACGCTGCCGTGATCGAGGGGCGCGCTTGTCATAGCGCGCCCTTCGCGCAATATGCGCGCCATGGCACTCGAGTTTCCGCCCTGGACCCGCCGCGTCGCGTTCGTCGGAACGCTGCTGTCGCTCGCCGGCTGCGCGATCCCAGGTCCCGCGACCAGCGATGACGACATGACCGCAAAGCTACCGCACAAAACGCTGCAGCTCGCGTCCTACAAACTCAGCTACATCGAAGCGGGTGACCCTACGGGCCACCTCGTGGTCTTCGTCCACGGCACGCCCGGCGATGCGGAAGCCTGGGCCGACTACCTGATGACGGTGCCGAAAGGGTTCCACTACGTCGCGATCGACCGCCCCGGCTTCGGCCATAGCGGTCCGGACGATGCGGTCACCTCGCTTCCCGAACAAGCCGAAGCCGTCGCCGCGATCGTCCGCGCGAACGGGGCGAAGCCCGCCGTCCTCGTCGGCCACTCGCTCGGCGGCCCGATCATCGCGCAAGTGGCGGCGGACGATCCGGACCTTGTGGCCGCGCTCGTGATCGTTGCAGGCTCGCTCGATCCTGCGCTGGAATACGTGCCCTTCATCCAATATGTCGGCGACACCTGGCCGGTCAGTGCGCTGCTCCCGCGCATGGTCAGAAACGCCAACCGCGAGATCATCGCGCTCGAACCGCACCTCACAGCCCTCGCGCCCCGCCTCGCCGCGATCAAGGTGCCGGTGACCATCGTGCACGGCACGAAGGACACCCTCGTCCCCTTCGCCAACGTCGCCTTCATGAAGAAACATCTGACCGGAACGAAGGCGATGGAGGTCACTGTCCTCGACGGCCAAAACCACTTCCTGCCCTGGAACTCGAAAGACAAGGTCGAAGCCGCCATCGCGAAAGCGTTCGCCATGATGGACGCGCCGTGATCGGTGACGCGGGCACGTTCCTGCTCGCGCTGGGCTCGAACCCTTGGGCAATCGCTGCCGCCATCGTGCTGGCGACGTTCGTTCTCGAAGACGTGGCGACGGTCGCCGCCGCCCTTCTCGCCGCCGACAATATGATCACGCCGTCGCTCGCACTCACCGCCCTCTTCACCGGTATTTTCGTCGGCGACTGCTTGCTCTACGGCTTGGGCGCGGCGGCGCGCACCCGCCAGTGGGCGAAGCGTTTCATCGGCGAAGAGCGCATGGCGAAGGGCCACGCCTGGTTGAAGCGGAGATACATCCCGGCGCTGATCGGCGCCCGCTTCTTGCCGGGGCTGCGCCTGCCCACCTACACGTCGAGCGGCTTTCTAAACCTGCCCTTCGTGCCGTTTGCGCTCGTCGCGGCTGCCGCCGGCATCGTCTGGACGACGCTTCTGTTCTCGCTCGTCTTCGTCTTCGGCGTCATGACGGTTGAGCATTTGGGCGTGTGGCGCTGGTCGATCGCCGTCGTCTTCGCGATCCTGATCTTCGCCGCCCCCTACATCGTCCAACGTTTCGCGCCGGCCAACCGCGATCATGGCTGACGACGCCCGCCTCGAGATCCGCAAACCGCACGCCGGCATGCCGCCCCTCGATACCTCCGGTGAGCAAATCTCGGTCTTCGAATTCTGGCCGCAGAAATATTTCTACACGCCGATGTGCGCGTATTGGCTCTGGCTGACCGTCAAGCACGGCTTCCGCTTCACCTTGCCGACAATCTCGAACCCGCTGTTCCCGATGGGCGGCTGGATCGGCGAGTCGAAGGCCGCCGTCCTCGAACAGTCGGGCGAATACGCACGGCGCTTCATCGCGCCGTGGGCAATCTTCACGCGCACCGAAACATCGACCACCGCCGAAGCGCTCGAAACCGCAAAACGCGCAGACCTAAGCTTCCCGTTCATCGCCAAACCCGACCTCGGCTGCCGCGGCGCCGGCGTTCGCCGCGTCCGCAACGAAGAAGAGCTGCAGCATTACCTCGACACGTTCCCACTGAGCGAACACATCGTCTTCCAAGCGCTCGTCGACCACGAAGCGGAGGCCGGCATCTTCTACATCAGAAGGCCAAGCGAGCCTCGCGGCCGCATCACCTCGATCACGCTGAAGTACTTTCCCTATGTCTTTGGCGACGGCAAAGCGACGTTGCGCGAACTGATCGAGGCCGATCCGCGCGCCGGCCAGCTGCAGCACATCTATCTTCCGCGCCACAAAGACCGCCTGGATTGGATCGTGCCGAACGGCCAACCATTCCGCATCGCCTATGCGGGCAGCCACAGCCGCGGCACGATCTTTCGCAATGGAAACCACCTGATCACGGAGGCGATGACCGGCGCGTTCGACCGCATCGCCAAGGACGTGAAGGAGTTCTACTTCGGCCGCTTCGACGTGCGCTTCGCCACCATGGAAGACCTGCAGGCGGGGCGTAACTTCAAGATTGTGGAAATCAACGGCGCGGGCGCCGAAGCGACCCACATCTGGGACCGCAAAACGACGTTGCCTGAGGCCTACAAGGCGCTCATGCAGCAATACCGGGCCATGTGGGAAATCGGCGCCGAAAACGCAAGGCGTGGCTACAAACCCGCAAGCCTCGGCGATTTGATCGCCGCCTATCGCCATGAAACGAAGCTTTGGGCAGAATACCCGCTGACGGAATGATTTGCGTCCAAAGGACACTATGGCCGCCGCAGTCGACGAATTCTCCTACGCCTCCCCGGAGGATCCCGCGTTCAAGCGCCTCGTCATCCAATTGGTCGAGCGCATCTCGGGCCAACCCGAGCTGAAACGCATGTATCTGGAGCACCAAAACAAACCGGTGCCCGGCGAAAGTTTCTGGAACGCGGCTATCCGCAAACTGCGCCTCAACGTCGACCTGAACGAAGATGCGCTTGGCGAAATTCCGAAGACCGGCGCGGTGATCCTAGTCGCGAACCACCCGTTCGGCGTGCTCGACGGCCTGATGATCTGCTGGTTGGTCGCGCGCGTGCGCAAGGACTTCAAAGTGCTGACGAACGCGCTTTTGCGCCGCGCCGAAGAAATCAAACCGTTCCTGCTGCCGATCGACTTCGAGGAAACGAAGGCTGCCCTCGAAACGAACATCAGAACCCGCGCCGAAGCGAAGACGCTGCTCGAAAAGGGCGGCGCCTTGATCATCTTCCCGGGCGGCACGGTCTCGACGACGGCGAAAGTCTGGTCGCGCAAAGCACGCGATCCGGAGTGGAAAACGTTCACCGCCCGCATGATCGCGCAGGGCAAGGCACCGGTCGTGCCCGTTTTCTTTGCCGGTCAAAACTCGCGCCTATTCCAGATCGCCAGCCACGTCTCCATGACGTTGCGCCTGTCGCTGCTGTTCAAAGAGGTTCACGACCGCATCGGCGAAGACATGATCGTCCGCATCGGCAAGCGCATCCCGTACGAAGACCTGAAAGCGATCAGCGACCGCAAAAAGCTGATGGAATTCCTCCGCGAGCGCACCTACGCCTTGGAAGAACCCATCAAGCCAAAACGCAAACGCCGACCGCAGCTAGCCAAATAGCGTTTGCCTGGGAG